>CASBQA010000001.1 GCA_949127635.1 Nostocales cyanobacterium PMM_0069
AGGGACAAGGGGAAAATGGAGACAAGGGGACAATTGTTTCTCCCCATCTCCTAGTCTCCCCCTCTACTTAGTCCCTAATCCCTTATTCCAGAGCTTGAATAAGTGTATTGCCCATAAAGCGACAACCCAAAAGGTTCATTCCCGGAGACATTATATCCCCAGTGCGATCGCCTTTTTCTAAAACTTGGGATACCGCTTTTTCGATTGTGTCAGCCGCAGCAGTTTGGTTTAAGCCGTAGCGCAACATCATTGCTGCACTCAAAACTTGCGCTAGGGGATTTGCTTTATCTTGTCCTGCGATATCTGGGGCTGAACCGTGGACGGGTTCAAACACTCCCGGACCTGAAGCGCCTAAACTAGCAGATGGTAACATACCGATACTACCAGTTAACATTGCCGCTGCATCCGAGAGAATATCGCCGAATAAGTTGCCCGTCACGATAGTATCAAATTGCTTGGGAGCGCGAACTAATTGCATTGCTGCTGCATCTACATACATGTGAGATAGTTCGATGTCGGGATACTCTTGAGAAAGTGAAGTAATGCGATCACGCCATAACTGCGATACTTCTAATACATTCGACTTATCCACCGAACATAGTTTACCTCCACGTTTTCGCGCTGCTTCAAAAGCAACTCTGCCAATGCGTTCAATTTCCGATTCGCTGTAAACCATCGTATTTACACCGCGCTTCTCACCAGTTTCGCTTTCAAAAATTCCCTTCGGTTTACCAAAGTAAATTCCGCCTGTGAGTTCGCGCACCACCATAATATCCACGCCTTCCACAACTTCTTTTTTCAACGTAGAGGCGTCAATTAACTGCGGTATAATCTTGGCAGGGCGCAAATTGGCAAAAAGCCCCAAACCCGCACGCAGTCCGAGTAAACCCGCTTCTGGGCGTAAATGAGAAGGCAAAGAATCCCACTTATAACCACCAACAGCGGCGAGTAAGATAGCATCACTATTACGACACATTTCTAAGGTATCAGCGGGTAGAGGTTCGCCTGTAGCATCAATTGCTGCACCACCCATGAGGGCTTCTTGAAATTCAAACTGTAAATCAAATTGCTTACCGACGACTTTTAGCACGTCTACCGCAACGTTGATGATTTCGGGTCCAATGCCATCGCCGGGAAGTAAGGTAATGCGGTAGTTTTGAGTCATAGTTGGTTTTTACTGGGTAGATGTGCAAAAAAGCAAGCGCAGATTAAACATCATAGTTCCAAATCACATAGTCAAATATAGTCAGAAAGAGTGCAATTTGGGTTTAAGCGACTCTACCTTCAGCATGGACACGCTTAAATAGTGGAGTTATCCGCCTTGGATGTACTACCAGACATCCCCTATCCCTTAGAATAGACTTGAGACAGTCGAAACCTTCAGGATTACTTTTTCTGCCGATGTTCAGTGCGCCATTGATATCGGCATGAATCTTCAAACCATATGAGCTGACATACCACGCACGTTTGACACGCTTTCCTGAGAATACATGCTTTATCTGGTTGTTAGGTTCATAAGTTGGGATAATGTCCCAATCAATGGCAGAAGCCTTACTGGTGTAGGACTCTTCTGCAACTTTAACGGTGATGCCGACTCGTTCTAATTTATAAGTCAGCATCTTGATAAATATTGCGTGTGGTATCTGAGCAAAGTTCTGATTTGTGCGTTTCCCTAAATTAAGACGTGTTTTCCATTGTTCATTTTTCCCGATCGATACGTGAGTTACACCAAGAGATAAAAACTCATCCACAATCATTTTTGTGGCTTGATGTAAATATGAATCTACAAATTGATTGCGATTACGAATGAGGGAGGTAATTTGCCTTGACTTGCCTTTACCATTGGGTAGAAAACCTCGAAATTTAGCAACCTGCTTGTTATAAAACTGGTTTGCTGATTTCAATGGTTTACCATTTATAATAATCGGCTGTATTGCTAGGTCGCTAAAAACAATCGTCGCTAGATTATCTAAACCAATGTCTATTGCCGCATTCAACTCAGGATTCAAACTACAAAAGAAGTCTGACAATTCTGGAATTTCATAAACTACTTCGATCACAAAGCATCCCGTTTTGGGGATAATTCGTACCTCGCACAAGTCATCAAGCTTCAGTCCAGGCTTTACCGGAATCCTGATTGGTGACATTGATGGAACAACTGAACCTTTACTAAATTCTCTTTTACCAATTGCTTGATTATTGAATTTAACTAGGTTTTTTTCGTCAATATAACTAGGTGGTTTTGGTCTACCTGTAAATTTGCGGCTGCCGTCAGCTTTGTAAGCTGCCAATGCCTTGTAATACGCAGTCCATGCATCAGCATTCTGCTTTAAAACCAGTTGTGCCACTTTAGCTGGCAAAGATTTATAGTTTTCGTTTTGCTTAAATAAAGTGTCTAACTTAGCCTGTGTTTGAGTCCCCCATCCATAGAAAAAACCTTGACGTTGAGTGAATTGAGCAGTGTTATAAAGCTGTCGAGAAACTGTAGTAATTTCCCCACAATAATCAAACCACTCATGTCCATCCTTGATTACGTGCTTTTCAACTTGACGCATATTAATGATTTCTCGGACAAAATTATTATACTATGTCATCAAAGTATGAAAGACTATACCTGACTTGGTTAGACTATATTTTATTTAAAGTTTTATCATACCTAGCAAAATGTCCCAATGGAGTTTTTAATTTATTCGTCCTTCCGATGAGCACACATAGGAACGCATTCCTTTATAACCTGATAAGACGATTCCACTCAAAAAGCCAGCAGTCAGATTTGAACTGACGACCTTCCGATTACAAGTCGGATGCACTACCACTGTGCTATGCTGGCGAAGCACTAACTTTAGGCGATCGCAAAACTTTTCTGTTTTTACGTATCATACCGATTTCATATCCTAGCATAAGCCAGTTAATTGCACAACGTCAAGTGCAAAAAAAGAAAAAATGCTTACTTTGTCCCATATTTCTGATTTTTCCGCCTGTAGATGATTTATTGAAGGCTCCAAAAGCGTGCAAAAAATAGAGAAATTGTCAGTAAATGAAGATTAATACCAAAAGCGATCTGAAATCCCAGGCTCAACACCAAAATATCTGGTAATGTTTTAAAGTGGTATTTTTTGAATGCGGCACGCTAAACAAACATAAATACATAATTGTTCTTTACAGCTCACAACAATGGCAGCGTTGATCGGACGAGATTTATTAAGTTTGGCGGACTTCAGTGCAGCGGAAGTTCAAGAACTCTTGCAAATGGCAACTGAGTTGAAATCACAACGGCTAAAGTTGCATTGTCCTAAAGTGCTGGGGTTGTTGTTTTCCAAAGCTTCAACTCGGACACGAGTCAGTTTTACAGTAGCGATGTATCAACTGGGTGGACAGGTAATTGATCTGAACCCCAATGTCACCCAAGTGAGTCGCGGGGAACCGATAGAAGATACAGCGCGGGTGTTGGATCGATATTTGGATATTTTGGCAATTCGCACCTTTGCACACCAAGATTTGGAAATTTTTGCCCATTATGCCAAAATTCCGGTAATTAATGCGCTTACGGATTTAGGTCACCCTTGCCAGGTATTGGCAGATTTAATGACGATTCAAGAATGCTTTGGCACCCTAACTGGCTTAACCTTGACTTATGTGGGCGATGGTAATAATATCGCCAATTCTCTGATGCTAGGCTGTGCTTTGGTAGGGATGAATGTAAGAATTGCCACGCCAATTGGCTATGAACCAAATGCAGCCATGACCGAAAAAGCACGCGCAATAGCCGACAACAAAACTGAAGTTATCTTAACTAATGACCCAGAAGCAGCAGTAAAGGGAGCTTCTGTACTTTATACTGATGTTTGGGCAAGTATGGGGCAAGAAGCAGAAGCCGGCGCAAGGCTACCAATTTTTCAATCCTACCAAATCAACGAGCCGCTATTAAGTCTTGCCGATCGCGACGCAATTGTTTTACACTGTTTACCAGCTCATCGCGGTGAAGAAATTACTGAATCTGTAATTGAAGGCTCTCATTCACGAGTTTGGGATCAGGCAGAAAATCGGATGCACGCTCAAAAAGCTTTACTTGCAAGTATCTTAGGGGCAGAGGAAACAAAGTAAAAGTTACTATTTCTTCTCTTTTTCCTTTTAACTTTTTACTTTTACCTTACCATTGGGGGTTTTTTTGTAGTACTAATGTTCTAGAGACATTTGTACTTTGTCTCCCTACTAATTTATGGAAAGACTAACAGAAGCTCAACAAGAACTTTACGAATGGCTGGCGGAATACATCCGATCGCACCAGCATTCGCCGTCAATTAGGCAAATGATGCAGGCAATGAACCTGAAATCACCTGCACCCATTCAAAGCCGCTTGGAACATTTACGCGCTAAGGGACATATTGAATGGAGTGAAGGTAAAGCGCGAACAATTCGCATTTTGCGTCCGCAAAAACCAGGTGTGCCAATTTTAGGTACAATCGCCGCCGGCGGTTTAATCGAACCGTTCACCGATGCTGTGGAACATCTGGATTTGGCTAATTTGTCGTTGCCTCCGCACACATATGCTTTGCGGGTAGCTGGCGATAGTATGGTTGAAGATTCGATTGTCGATGGAGATGTGGTATTTCTGCGTCCAGTACCAGAACCAGATCATCTGAAAAATGGTATCATTGTCGCCGCCAGAGTCGAAGGACACGGTACGACATTGAAGCGATTTTACAGAAATGGCGATCGCGTCACCCTCAAACCTGCAAATCCCAAATACAACCCCATCGAAGTATCGGCGATAAAAGTGGAGGTGCAAGGTACTCTCGTCGGCGTCTGGCGAGGTTACAACTAATATATGGTGACTGGGGATTGGGGACTGGGTACTGGGGAAGAAATATAATTCCTCATTATCCCTATTTCCTATTCCCTAGTCCCTAGTCCCCAATCCCTAGTCCCTATCTATGTACCTGACGCCACGAGTTGAGAAATTGCCCACTTTCAAGCTGAAAAAACCATTTGCCGGCGAAAGTAAGGGCAATTATCAAACTCAACCACTACCAGGATGCCCCAGAATGCCGCAATCTCTGCAATTACGGCAATATCAACGACAAGCTATTGAGTCTTGGTTTGCCAACAACGGCAGAGGTACGCTGAAGATGGCTACTGGTAGTGGTAAGACAATTACAGCATTGGCGATCGCTTGCGAGTTATATAAACAAATTAACTTGCAAGTTTTGCTGGTGGTGTGTCCCTTTCGTCATCTTGTCACCCAATGGGCGCGAGAATGTGAAAAATTCAACTTGCAGCCCATTTTAGCTTTTGAAGATTTACGAACGTGGCAAAGTCAACTTTCTACCCAACTTTATAACGTGCGTTCTGGTTCGCAATCGTTTCTCACGATTGTGACTACCAATTCCACATTAATTGGTGATGGCTTTCAATCTCAACTCAAGTACTTTCCCGAAAAGACTTTGATTATTGGTGATGAAGCACATAACTTAGGCGCACCTAAGTTGGAAGAAAGTTTACCACGCCGCGTGGGTTTACGACTCGCTCTTTCTGCTACCCCAGAAAGATATTTTGATGATGGTGGCACTCAATCTTTATTTAATTACTTTGGTGCCGTTCTTCAGCCAGAATTCACTTTAAAAGATGCAATTTCTCAAGGTGCGTTAGTACATTATTTGTATCAACCCATCTTAGTAGAGTTAACAGAAGCAGAAAGCATTACTTACTTAAAATTAACTAAAAGAATTGGACGAGCATTACTGTATCGAGAACGAGAAAATTTAGATTTAGGGGATTTTGAAGGCAACGAAGATTTAAAACCTTTGTTAATGCAACGTGCCAGATTAATTGGTGCAGCAGAAAATAAATTAAATGCTTTGCGCGAACTAATGCTAACTCGTCGCGAAACTACTCACACCCTTTTCTATTGTAGTGATGCCGCACAAGAAGAGGGACATTCATCGTTACACCAACTTAAAGCAGTCGCCAAAATATTAGGAGGAGAACTAGGGTATCGGGTAAGCACCTACACTGCAAAAACGCCTTTACAAGAAAGGGAAACTTTGCGTCATCAATTTGAAAGCGGTGAATTGCAAGGTTTGGTAGCAATTCGCTGCTTAGATGAAGGAGTTGATATTCCTGCAATTCAAACTGCTGTAATTTTGGCAAGTTCAGGAAATCCCCGCCAATTTATTCAGCGAAGAGGACGAGTTTTGCGCCCTCACCCAGGTAAAGAACGCGCTACTATATTTGATATGATTGTGCTACCACCAGAACTTGACAGAAATACTTTAGAAGTTGAGCGGAATTTGTTAAGAAAAGAGTTGCGTCGCTTTGTTGAGTTTGCTGATTTAGCTGATAACGCTGGTGAAGCCAGGATGAAATTACTGGCTTTACAAAAGCGATACGATTTGTTGGATATCTAACTTTTGATATGACGTTCCAGTAAAGACGTTCCAGTGGAACGTCTCTACCACGTAGGTAGGTTTTTATTATGTTAATTAAACGGACATGATATGATTGCACCAATTTGTGAAGATAAATTTTTTAGAAAATATTTAAAAAAATCGATAAAAACAGGGGGAAAATATGAGATGATAATAAGTATGAGATTGATTGTAATATAATGGGGTAGTCGCAAAATTTTTAAAACAGCCATCACTCCATTATAATGAAAGCTATTTAGCTATCTTAATAATATCAGTAAACAGTCGAAAAAGAAAGCGATTTTTGACAAAAATTGCCAATTTACTATTTTTTTGCCTGAAAATAAAGATAACGATAAAAGTAGCTTTCAGGTTGTGCCTACGGTCGTAGAGACGGTTAAAATAGAGAATAAAAACATCTTTTAAAACCGAAATGACAAAAGAGCCGAATATCGATGAAGTTCAGGAGCCAATTAATAATGCTCCTGAGGAAGTGCGGCAAATAATTGAGCGGGTATGGCATCTAGAAAAAAGCAGACTTGATAAGAAAAGTCTCAGCCATATTAATGATGATATATTAAAAATAGTGAAGGAAGTTGTCCAATGAAGCTGACTTCAATCAAGCTGTGTAATTTTCGCTCTTTTTATGGCAAGACACCAGAAATCATCTTAGCAGTTGGTGAGATTGATAACACGACAATTATTCACGGTAATAATGGTGCGGGCAAAACGAGTCTGCTAAATGCATTTACATGGGTATTGTATGAGAAATTTAGTGCAGCATTTGCATCAATTGAGCAGTTAGTTAATAAGCGAGCGATCGCAGAAGCTGAAATCGGGCAAGCTGTAGAATGTTGGGTAGAAGTAGCTTGGGAACATGACAGCAAACGTTACAATGTCAAACGTCAATGTCGAGTTTATAAAAATACAACTGATATTGATGTTGGGAAGACAGAATTATTAATGCAAGTATCTGGAGATGATGGACGCTGGTATTTTCCACTCCAACAACCAGAAGATATTATCAATCAGATTTTACCTAGTAGTTTACATCAATATTTCTTCTTTGATGGCGAACGGATTGAGCAAATAGTGCGTTCCGATAAAAAAGCGGAAATCGCAGAAGCAACAAAGATGCTTTTGGGAGTGGAAGTAATAAATCGTTCTATCAAGCATTTGGGGGAAGCAAAGAAAACTTTAGATAATGAATTAAAACTCATCGGTAATTCCGAAACGAAACAGCTTTTAAGGCAGCAGGAAAAGCTAGAGCGCGAAATTGAGCGCATCACAAAGCGACAAACGGAAATAAAACAAGAGTTAGAGTATCAACAAACCTTTAAAAAGGAGACAAGTAATCGTTTACGAGAACTCAGCGCTGCCAAAGAAATTCAAGAAAGACGACAAGAGTTAGAAAACCAAAAAAAAGCAAACCAAGAAAATCTCAAACAAACCAGAGAAGCGTTAAAAAAACTTATTTCTACACGCGGTTATACGGTGTTACTATGGTCAACTACAAGCCAATTTCGTACTATTGTTGAAGATTTGAAGCAGCGTGGTAAATTAACTGCGGGAATTTCGCGGGAGTTTGTTACCGACTTACTCAACTCGAAACACTGTATTTGTGGTGCAGAATTACACGATGGAACTCATCGACACGAGAATGTGAAAAAGTTGCTTGATAAAGCTGGTTCTTCAACGGTGGAAGAAACAGCTTTTCGCATGAGTGCTCAAGTAGATGAAATTGATAAGCAAGCAGTTGCATTTTGGGAAGAAGTTGATAAAGAACAAGTCAGAATTAATCAGTTAAGGGAAACTATATCTAAAGTTGAAGGTGAGTTAGATACTATTCAAGAACGCTTGCGTAAAGATCCAAGTGAAGAAATTCGCAGTTTACAAAAGCGGTTAGATGAAATTGAAGAAAAAATTAGAGAATTAACGTTAGAACAAGGTGCAAATCAGCAGCAAGTTACTAATCTGAAAGCGGAAGTAGAAGGCTTTAATAAGCAACTTGCTAAACAGAAGCTGAATGAAGATAAGCAAACACTCGCACAACGACGGATTGCTGCTACCCAGGATGCAATTGAGCGATTAACTGAAGTTAAGTTTCGTCAAGAAACTCACTTTCGTTTGCAATTAGAAAAGCGAGTACAAGAGATATTTGGTGAAATTTCTTTTACACCTTACATTCCTAAAATCAGCGAAAAATATGAATTGACGCTAGTGGAAAATACAACAGGTATGGAAGCGTTAGTTGCAGCTTCTACAGGTGAAAATCAAATTCTCAGTTTATCTTTTATCGGCAGCATTATCGACAAGGTGCGGGAATGGAGTCAAAGAAAAATGCTGATGATGCCAGATAGTAACACGTTTCCGATAGTGATGGATTCGCCTTTTGGTAGTTTGGATAATAAATATCGCCGACAAATTGCGAAGACTATTCCGCAATTGGCAAATCAGTTGATTGTGTTGGTGACTCAGACGCAATGGAGAGGTGAAGTTGAGGAGGAAATGGGTAAGAGAATAGGTAGGCAATATGTGTTAACTTATTATTCTTCTAAACCTGATTGCGAACAAGATTATATTGAGTTGAATGGGGAAAGATATGCGTTGATTAGGCAAAGTCCGAATGAGTTTGAGTATACGGAGATTGTTGAGGTTGAACGTGGTAGATAAAACCTCACCCCCTTCCCCTCTCCTTATAAAGGAGAGGGGTGAGGTTCTGTATTGCCATGCAACCCGCTATAGTTATTCTTTGCGCCTCTGCGTGAGATAATTATTCTATGCGATCACGAAGTGACTCCGCAGGAGTATCGCTTGCTGTATTTTCTCAGAAAAACGAACCGCCAAGGCACCAAGTACGCCAAGATAAAACAGTGTATTTGTTAAATTGAAATTATCTCAAATTAATCTGAGGTATTTTATGAGTATAAAAGCTGAGGCAACTATTGAAGATTTGTACCTCGTAGCTGACAATTGTAAGGCGGAGATTGTAAATGGAAAACTGCTGCTGATGTCTCCAACCGGATTTTTACCAGGACGTGCAGGAGGTGAAATTTATGCTAGTCTGCGCGATTATGAACGTCTGACAAGGAGTGGTTATGCTTTACCTGATAATGTTGGTTTTGTTGTGAATCTTCCTAATCGTCGTTCTTTAAGTCCTGATGCAGCATTTTACATCGGCAAATCTACAGGTGGGAAGTTCCTCAATGGTGCCCCTATTTTTGCGGTTGAGGTGAGAAGTGAAAATGATTATGGTGATACAGCAGAAAAAAATATGGCTGCAAAGCGTCTTGATTATTTTGCTGCGGGTACGCTAGTTGTGTGGGATGTAGATGTACTCAAAGAAGAAGTTATTAGGGTATATTGTGCAAGTAATCCTGAACAACCGCAAGTCTATGGTCGTGGTGAAGTAGCGCAAGCTGAACCGGCGGTACCGGGATGGTCAATGCCGGTGGATAATTTGTTTATGATGTGATGCGTGATCGCGAAGTGACTCCGCAGGAGTATCGCTTGCTGTATTTTCTGCTGAAAAACGAACCGCAGAGGCGCAGAGTTAGCAGAGAGGGGAAATGCGATCGCTTTTAAGTTAAAATTTCACATAATATATATCAACATTATGGCTGAAACTGGCAGAATCAGGGTTGCTAAAGATAAGGCTGAGTTGGTGAAGACTTTAATATCGGCTGATGGTGCAATGGGTCCTTTTCAGACTTTTGCGGATGCGATCGCTTTTGCTGCTGCTTTGGGTGCGAAGCATAATAAGCGAGTTCCTTTAGGGGAGATATCTAAAAGAGAACCATCACCAATTGGACAGGAAGTTTTTGTCTCCAGAGGATACGATTTAGTAATCAAGTTACTGGCAATTACTGGAACTAAAGATATTAAAATTATCTCTTCTGATGAGTATGAACATGACAATGAACGTCTTCGCGTATTTGAAGAATATGCGAATGGTGGGCTGGAAATATTACAAGTAGAATTTAGGGGGGCAGTAGACTATTCAGAACGAGTTTTATTACTTTTAAGCATGGAAAGAGATAATAAAGAAGTAAAAGAAGATGAATTTGATCTCAGGAAGTTTTTAAATTTTCAATAAAAAAATTAAAATTTGACAATAGAATAATTAATGAGTAAAAGTACAAAAGATTTAGAATACTATGCATCTTTATTTTGTCAAGTAAAAAGAGGAAAAATTACTTTCAGTAAATATAAGGAGTATTCTCCTTATAAGCCTATCTTTCTTTTGTCGATTATTGAGCTAATTGAAAATAAACAGATATCGGAAAATAAAATTAATATTAGTGGGTCGGAGTATGTTGATCTAAAACAAATATTTACAAAGTACCAAAGAATTTTAGGAGGACAATTTAAAGATAAAAAATCTGCTTTTCATCAGCCTTTTGAGAATTTGAAAAATGATAAATATAAAGATACAGGAGAGCAATTTTGGCATTTAGAACTTAAACAAGAATCACCAAAAATTGAAGATATAAAAGATGCTGAGGGTAGAAATAGAATCAAAACTGAGGCAAAACTTAAACAGTTAGTAGAATATGGAAGATTTGATGATGAACTTTGGGAGATTCTACAGGATATACAATCCAGGAATTACTTAGTTAATGTACTTATGGATACGTTTTTTTCCGATGAAACCAATACTCAAATAGATGATACTTTAAATACATTTGATTTAGACGCTGAAAAGCAAAATCAAGAGGTGACTGATCCTAAAAATAGTGATAAAAAATATAGTCAAAGAAAATATGTCGTAAGAGACTCACTTTTTCGCCACTCAATTATTCACATATATGAATATCAGTGTGCTGTTTGCAGACTCAACTTAAATATAAAACCTATTGATATAGGAACATGCATAAATATTGTCGATGCTGCTCACATCAAGCCGCTTTCAGTAAGTTACAATAACCAATTAAGTAACGGAATATCACTTTGTAAAAATCATCATTGGGCGTTTGATAATGGCTGTTTTGGCATAGATGATAAAAATTATTCAATTATAGTCTCCAATAAGTTTTCTGAGGAATGCCTGACGACATTAGAAAGTTTGAAGATAATACCAATGAAGAGTTATCACGAACAGAAAATATTTTTACCAATTAAAGAAAAATTTCGCCCGAACCCTGAGGCACTTATCTGGCATAGAAAGAAACATCGTATATAATAAAAACCCTTACACCAGAAAGCTTCATCTTAGGTTTGGGAGTCAGAGAATTGGTGGAAGTCCTACTTCTTTTGGTTCAACAAACTTACCATCAAAACTGATTGTTTTATTTTCCACTGTTCTCGCATTCGCTAAAGCTTTACGAAGTTCTGCACGCTCCATCTGATCGGTGATTCCACCTAAAATATATATTAGTAACTTCGCTGCCAAATCCCGTCCAGCAACTTGAATCCGTTTTTTATTTGGGTCATACAAAACCCCATACCACAAAGATTGCGGATACTCCATACCGCTAAATCCTCCCTTTTGGTCGAACCTCCGAAGCTTCTTAAAAATGTCTTCGAGTGATAAACCTTTGCGAAAAACCAAAATTCCCAAAGCTTGCGCGATCGCTACTTGTCCCACAGGACGAAAAAGCATATTTCCTTCTCCCCCATCTTTCTCAAAGCTAAATCGTCGCAGAGGTGGTGTATCCTCTTCTTCTAAAAGCTGATAACTGGGAAGACTCGCTAAATAATCAAATAGCTTATATAATTCCTTAATTCCCTCTTGAAGTTCGTCATCGTCTGGACGCATGGGAATTAAGCCTTTATCCAAGGGTTTCCACGCATAGAATTTTTGACCCAAATATCTGCTAGACATATCTTGCAGAGCTTGCAGGGTGGTTAAAACTGTTGATTTCGATGCTACTGTTGCACTATCCCAATTAACGCGGGGTTTGCGATTTTGTTCTTGTTCTAAAAGTGGATGCGTCACAGCGATTTTTCTCGCAACAATCGAAAAACCATCATCTTCATTCAACTGTGCTAACTGACCTTTTGTTAAAGGTGCAGCCATCAAGTTAACATGAACAAAAATGGATCTTACCCGTCGTCTTGCTTGTTCACGAGTTTCTCCAGCAGCGATCGCACAAATAAATTCAATCCCAATCTTTTCTGCGGGCAAATTTTGCAGATAAGCTGGGTCTACATGATACTGCTCAATCAAGTCAGATAAAGTAATAAAAGTATCGTCAGCAGTTTTATCTTTTCTATAGCGCTGGAGTTTGCGAGTTTTAATCAACTCCATCAAACCCTGTACCCCCATCAGTCTATGCTGACCATCGAGTGCATAAATAGATACATCCTCTTCCGAAACGTTGAGTAACCCGACTTTACCATCTTTATCTAATGGGGTAAAATCAATAGTCGATTTTGTCGCACTTCCTTGTTTATTCCACTCAGCAGCTTTTGGATTATCCACCCAAGGTTGGTTAATCACCACCAAAACAGGGGGAAACTTATGATTAGCCCTTGCTGCTAAATACTGCGCTAGGGGAAGTTGACGTGACCAATCAAGGGGACGTTGACGAATTTCGTCAATACTATCCGCGTCAATTTCTACATTATCGGTTTCGGGATTATACTTTTGTTGAAGCAACGGTAAACTAGACGCAAAGCGAACCCGACCGGCAAACCATTCTAAAGTGACAGAACCCACATAAGCTTCAGTTCCACCCATCTCTGTTTTTTGGACGAGAATCTGATCCTTTTTCCCCAGGAATTTCTCTAGCAATAAAGCCAATACCTGTTTATCCTTGTTTTCCCTTGCTAGATACTCGCTTGCGATGTCAGATGCACTATCAGTCATGTTGATTTTTGAAAACTGAAGGATTTAGTACTAATTAATTTTCTCTAAAATTCGGTTCAAATAACCAAATTTTTAAAAACTTTACGTTTTACAATACAAGAGTTGCTTTTACAGTACATATAAAAAGGGTGTCTAAAACCCATATCTATATAGGGAAAGAGAAATGGCTACAACACAACAGCCAGAAAATAAAAGTCAGCAAGCGCGTACAGTCGCAGAGTTAGTGGATTATATCGAAGCACTGACAGAAGAAATACAAGAATTATACTGTCTGGATGCCATTCCTTGGGTAGTAGGATATTCCGGTGGTAAAGATTCTACCGCAACTTTGCAGCTTATTTGGAATGCGATCGCGCTTCTACCTCCAGAAAAGCAGACTAAAACAATACACGTTATTACAACAGATACGCTTGTAGAAAATCCTTATGTTTCTGTCTGGGTACGCAACTCTTTAGAACAGATGAAAGTGGCGGCTATAGAGCAAAAAATGCCAATTCAACCCCATTTGCTTTATCCCGCAGTCAAAGATACATTTTGGGTAAACTTAATTGGCAAAGGCTACCCAGCACCACGTAACCGTATGCGCTGGTGTACTGATCGATTAAAGATTAAACCAACTGACAGCTTTATTCGTGAAGTAATTCAAGCCAACGGTGAAGTGATAATCGTCTTGGGTACTCGCAAAGCTGAAAGTATTAAACGTGCTGTCACGATGGCTAAACATCGAGAATCGCGGATACGCGATCACATAAATACTAATCCCAACCGACCTAACTCGTTGATTTACCTTCCTATAGAAGATTGGCGTACTGATGAAATTTGGATTTACCTAAATCAGTGGAAAAATTCTTGGGGACATAGCAATAAAGACTTATTTACAATGTATCGAGGTGCTACAGCAGATAATGAATGTCCTTTAGTTGTTGATACTTCCACTCCTAGTTGTGGTAATTCCCGATTTGGGTGTTGGGTCTGCACAATTGTTAATAAAGATAAATCAATGGAGGCGATGATTCAAAACGATGAAGAAAAAGAATGGATGCAGCCTTTATTGGATATCCGTAATGAACTAGATATTAAATATGACTGGGATAAAAGAGACTTCCGACGCATTTGGGGTGAAGTTCAACTTTTTGAGCGCAATGTAGATGGTGAAATATCCGTTGAACCAATACCCGGTCCCTACACCAAATATTGGCGGGAACATTGGGTAAGACGAGTGTTAGAAGCGCAAACACAAATGCGTCGCACAGCACCAGAAAATATGCGTGACATTACCCTAATTAGCCCAGAAGAATTGAGCGAAATTCGTCGCATTTGGCTAGAAGAAAAACACGAATTTGATGATAGTTTACCCCGCATTTACATGGAAGTGACTGGTGAAGTTTTCTCAGACCCCCGTCCCGGTGCTGATTATAGTCTACTCGGTAGCGATGAATGGGCTGTTTTAGAAGAAATTTGTGAAGGTGATGGAATGCATTTAGAGTTAATGGCGAAACTGTTAGATACAGAACGTCAATATCGTAAAATGTCTCGTCGTGTGGGCATATACGACACCTTAGAGCAATGTTTTAAAACAAGTTCGCGCTCCCCAGAGGAAGCGATAAAAAATGCTCATTACAAACGCGATTTAAAAACAGCGGCAGGTTCCGGTGATATAGAAAAGGTGAAGCAGTTAACTTTGGGAGATGTTGCGTTAACAGATGAAACAGAACCGAAAACTTGGGGGAGTATGAAGTTTCAAAATAAAAAGAGCGAATAGAATTCGCAGCTACACAGACGAAACCCGCCTACGCGGGTTAAGGAAGCGGGTATGAAATTTCAAAATAAAAAGCGAATAGAATTCGCAGCTACACAGACGAAACCCGCCTACGCGGGTTAAGGAAAATGAGGTCAAATTATACACGATTGTATTTACATTATGTTTGGGCAACCTGGGATAGATTGCCTATAATTACACCTGATATCCAAAAACTTGTTTATGCAGGAATTATTCGTGAGTGCGAACAGTTAAAATGTACAGTAATTGCAATCGGTGGTGTTGAAGACCATGTGCATCTGCTAACGGGTTTTCCAACAACAGTAACCGTATCTGAACTGATTAAACAAATTAAAGGAAGTTCCTCTCATTTCATCAGCCACGAAGTTAAATCAAGTGAGTTTTTCAAATGGCAAGGTAGCTATGCGGCATTTACAGTTAGTCATGATGCTATTGACAACGTAGCTAATTACATCAGAAACCAAGCTACACACCACAGTCAAAAATCAATTATTCCCACCTGGGAACTTACTTTTCCATAACAATTTTACATTTAGTCCGCCTAATCGCGGACTTTGCCTGTGTAGCTTTTCCATAACAATTTTACATTTAGTCCGCCTAATCGCGGACTTTGCCTGTGTAGCCGCGAATTCCATTCGCTCGATATATTTTATTTCTCAACTAAAATGAAATTTCTTGAACTCGTATTACAAAACTTCGGTCCCTATTGTGGAAAACAAGTCATCAATCTTAACCCAGAAATTGATGATGAAAATTCTCGTCCAATCATCCTTTTAGGTGGGATGAATGGTGGGGGAAAAACAACGTTAATGGATGCGATTCGTCTCGCACTTTATGGGCATCGCGCTCAATGTTCTACTCGTGGTAATCTCAGCTATAGTGATTTTCTCACTCAATGCGTCAATAGTCACACCGACCCAGTTGAGAAAACCCGGATTGAATTACTTTTTGAACATATTGAAAGCGATAAACCAATTATTTATCGCATCGTTAGAACTTGGGATAAAAATCCAAAAGAGGGAAAAGACCAGTTAGGAATTTTAGAATTAGACATTACCACAAATGATGATTGGCTTAGAGAAGAATTGGTGAATACCTGGGACGATTATATTGAAAATCTACTCCCAATAGGAATTTCTAATTTATTTCTCTTTGACGGGGAACAAGTTAAAGAACTCGCAGAACAAGAAATACCACCACCGATTGTAGTTGATGCGATTAGCGGACTTTTAGGGCTAGAATTAGCTGAACGTTTAGCAGTTGATTTGGAAATATTAGTCAATCGCAAACGCAAAGAAATTGCGGAGATTAAATATTTGGCAAATTTAGAGGAAATTGAAAATAGGCTAAAAGAGCAACAAAAACAATATGGTGCAGAAACCGTAAATTTAACGTCTTTAGAAGAAAAGTTAAAAGAAGTTGAACTTCATCAGCAAGAAGTTGTTGATAAATTTATTTCTGAAGGTGGTAAAATCGCTGGAGAACGCAGTCAGTTAGAGAAGCAGAAATCAGAAATAACAGCGTCAGCCGAGAAAACACGTCAAGTAATGTGTGAATTAGCGGCTGATATTTTACCTTTGGCTTTAATTGAACCTTTACTAAATCAGATTTACACCCAAGGAGAAAAAGAACTTCATATTCAACAAGCTGCATTAGCACATGATTTATTAGTTGCGCGAGATAAACGATTACTCGATTTAATTCACAATTTGGCTCTAGGTGATGAAAAAGTTGATAAAATTAAACATTTTATAAATCAAGAAAATCAATCTTTAGAAAAAGCGACAACTGAACAGCCTTGGTTATTAGCTGATACGGAAACACTGCATCAGTTAGATAATATTATTCATCACCATTTGCTCTCTGCAAAAAATAATGCAGAAGATAAACTTAATATATTACAAACAAAAGAAGAAGAAATTATCACTTTAGAAAGACAAATACAAACTGCTGCATCACCAGAAGATTATCAAAGATTAGTTGATGATTTGCAACAAGCACAACAGCAAGTTGCTGAAGCTAAAGCAAGTTGGGAAATAACAAAACGCCGTTTGGAAGAACTAGATAGTAATATTCGCAATACGAAAAAAGAGCTAGAAAATTATACAGAAAAAAATATCGATCGCCAAAATAAAGAGCATATTATTTACTCGGCTGCTAAAGTCCAAGATACACTGAAAATTTTCCGCGAAAAATTGACTTTGCGAAAGTTAAATAAGTTAGAAGTTGAAGTGACAGAATGTTTCCGCTATCTTCTGCACAAATCTGATTTAGTACATCGCGTCGCTATCCACACCAATACTTTCAGCCTTTCGCTTTATGATTTACAGGGGAAGCCAGTTCCCAAACATCGACTTTCTGCTGGGGAAAAACAACTTTTAGCGATCGCTTTTCTTTGGGGTTTAGCGCGAGTCTCCGGACGCCGTTTACCTGTCGCCATTGATACACCACTTGGCAGACTAGATTCTTCGCACCGTGGTAACTTAGTAGAACGTTACTTTCCGTCAGCCAGCCATCAAGTAATTTTATTATCTACGGATACTGAGATAGGCAAACAAGAAGTTGAAACACTGAGAGAAAATGAAGCGATCGCTCGCGAATACCTCCTCAAATACGACTCCTCTACCCGTCAAACTACCATACAACCTGGATATTTTTGGTAATAGGGCATTGGGAAT
>CASBQA010000002.1 GCA_949127635.1 Nostocales cyanobacterium PMM_0069
AAAGCGTAGCTTTGGCGGGGTGGGGTTCTTGGGTTTTAAGAAGTAATCAAGCAGACATGATATAACGGTTCTTATGCAAATGAAGTACAACTTTGTCTGCGTTCATCTGCATTCATTGCGGTTCTTGAATGATATATTCACTCACTTGAAGACTGCTGAACTTAGAGCTTTGTAATTCGGGACTAGATAGAAAGTAGCGTCAAATTTTTAAAACGGAGAAATAGAATTTGTTAGGAACAACTTCAGCATCCAAGAAGCTTGCTCAGATGATTTATGGCTACTGGCAAAGTCAGTGCCTTTATATAGCAACAAACTTAGATATACCTAACCTTTTACAGTCAGAACCAATGACTGTAGAAGCGATCGCAAAAGCCACTTCTACAAAAGTAGAAACATTGTATGTTGTTTTGCGTGCTTTAGCTCATTTAGGTGTGTTTGTAGAAAAGCCTGGACGTGTATTTGCAGCAACAGAACTCTCAGAACAACTGATTACAAATGCAGAACCAACTCTAGGACATTTTGTGCTGCATATTACAGAACCCTCTATGTGGGATGCTTGGAGAGAACTAGGGAATTCCTTGAAAACAGGGGAAGTAGCTTTTGAAAGGGCACATGGCAAGAAATTCTACGACTTCTTCATGACGGAAAACCCCGATAGTAGAAATCTGTTCAACAATGCCATGAGCTTTTTAACGAATCAGGCTGTTGATTCACTGTTTGAAGTCTATGACTTTAGTCAGTTTAATACAGTTATGGACGTTGGAGGCAATCAAGGTGCACTGATTGCCCATATTGTCAACAAATTCGGCTGTAAAGGCATATTGTTTGACCTACCCCATGAGGTTGAGACAGCTCCTACTTTCTTGGCAACCCAGGGACTTGATGAAAATGCAGTGCAAGTCATTGGTGGTAGTGCCTTGGAGGAGATACCAAAGGGTGCAGATGCGATCGTTATGAAGTATTTCCTCTCCGTATTCAGTGTTGAAGACGCAATTAAGGTAGTAACTCGATGCAGAGATTCTCTCCCGAAACAAGGTAAGGTAGTACTTCTACAAACACTAGTTCCACCTCGTGGTGCGCCAGTAGAATATCCAGATGGGACGATCCCGGCTCTTGCTGCTGTTCAGATGATGGTAACGAATCCAGGGGGTTACTGGCGCACGGAACAAGAATATAAGGATCTGTTTGAAGCTAGTGGCTTTCAACTGGAAAAAGTCATTTACACAGGAACTAGCCTGACGGTGATGGAATTCAAAAAGTCTTCGATTGACTGATAATTGATATCATGTCCGTTTAATTAACAGTAATAAAAACCTACCTACCGTCGTAGAGACGTTCCGGCAGAACGTCTCTACATTTATGTACTAAAATCACTCCAGAGATGATTTCAAGCATTCTGCTAAAACTTGTAAATGAGGTTCCAAAATTAATGTGTAGTGATTACCAGAAACATCAACAATTTTGATATCTTCCGCATCCATTATAGAGAATAATTCCACCCACACGAGGGTTGGATCGGGAGCCATGATATGCTTTTCTCTGGCTCGGAACACAGTGACTTTTCCTGGATATGGCTGTTTCGCATAGGAATAAGTTGCCTTTAACGTTCCAACTAAGACATCAACAATGCGTCGGTTTTGATTTGATGGTGGTAATATTTTGACTTTTATTGCTTTGTCAAGGATGTAGTTGATTTGTTCATCAACATTCAAGTGCTTGATTTCATCAGTTGTTACCAGATTATCCTGACCTAACATTCCGCCCAAATATCTGGAAAGAGCACCAACCAAATAGGGAGCGTCAATTTTCTTGTTTTTATCCAATAGAATTGGAACGTAGGAATCCAGTATTGCTAATAACGAGACTTCATGTCCCTGTTTGTGCAGTTGTTGTGCCATTTCATACGCCACAACTCCCCCAAATGACCAGCCACCAATAGAGTACGGTCCTTGAGGCTGAAACTTCTGAATTGCTTGGATATACAGGCTTGCCATATCCTCGACTCGCGTTAAGGGTTCTTCTTCTCCATGAAAACCTTGCGCTTGCAAGCCATAAAACGGTTGATCAGTACTTAGATATTGCGCTAGTTTGAAGTAGGACATAACATGCCCTCCCGCCGGATGTACGCAGAAAAATGGTTGCTTGTTACCTTTTGGCTGGATGGGAATCAGGGGAGAACGATCAAAAGTATCTGAACTAGTATCAAGAAGGTTGGCAAACTTTTCAATGGTGGGATTCGTGAGGACTGCTGATAAAGGTAATTCTTTACCAAACTGCTGCTCGATTGAAGCTATTAAATGGATTGCTGAAAGAGAATTTCCGCCGATTTCAAAGAAGTTGTCTTTAACACCTACTGGCTGAATGTTTAAAATCTCTGACCAGATTTTTGCTAATCGCCGTTCGGTATCATTGCGCGGTGTGACAAATTCATTATTTTGGCTGAAGCTAGAAACTGTTGGCTTTGGCAAAGCGCGACGGTTTACTTTTCCACTGGGAGTCAAGGGTAATGCATCTAATATCACAAAAGCTATTGGAATCATGTAATCGGGTAGCTTTTGTTTGAGGAAATCACGCAGAGTTTCAGGAGTTGGTTGTTCCTGGTAAACTGTTAAATAAGCTACTATTTGTTTTTCTTCTGATTGATCGGAACGGGTAATTACAACCGCCTCTCGCACTTGTGGATGAGCAGATAGAGTGTTTTCTATTTCCCCAAGTTCAATGCGAAACCCCCGAATTTTAACTTGATGATCTATTCGACTAAGGTATTCAATATTGCCATCATGCAGATAACGAGCTAAATCTCCTGTTTTGTAAAGACAGTAACCCACTGAAAAGGGATTAGCCATAAACCTTTCAGCAGTTAGTTCGGGACGGTTGAGATAACCGCGTGCAACTCCAACACCACCTATGTATAATTCGCCAATAACTCCCACTGGAACTGGTTGGAGATAGGAATCTAATATGTAAATTTGGGTGTTAGCAATGGGACGACCGATAGGAACTAAAGCATGAGATAGTTGGGTCGGTTCTACTTTAGAGACAGTTGACCAAATGGTAGTTTCAGTTGGTCCGTAAAGATTCCATACAGCCGCACTTTTTTTTAATAAATGCTGTGCCAAGTCGCTAGTTAATCCTTCACCACCGCAGAGAATTTTTAATTGCGGAGAACCACTCCATCCTGCTGCAAGCAACATCCGCCAACTAGCTGGAGTGGCTTGCATAATCGTCGCACCAGCAGTATCAATTAGCTCTTTCAGTAGCTTGCCATCACTAGCTACATCTCCTGTAGCTAATACCACCTGAGCGCCCGTAATTAAGGGCAGATATAGTTCCAGAGCAGCAATATCAAATGATACTGTAGTAACTGCCAAAAGCACATCTGACTCTGTGATACCGGGTTCAGATTGCATGGATTTTAAGAAATTGACCACAGCACTGTGAGGAATTTCCACTCCTTTCGGCTTACCAGTTGAGCCAGAGGTATAAATAACGTAAGCGAGATTTTTCGCTGTGGCACGTGGTGCAGGATTATCTTTGCTATGGGTAGCAATATTTTCCTGATTTGTACTTAAACAGACTACTTTTCTATGTTCATCATCAGCAAATAACCTTTGATTATCAGTCAGCAACACTGGCACTTGAGAATCAGATAAGATTAATTCCAAACGTTCTTGTGGTAATCGCGGATCTAATGGTAGATAAGCTGCGCCAGCTTTCAAAATAGCCAAAAGTCCCACTAGCATCTCTAAAGAACGCTCAATGCAAATACCCACTAATACCTCTGGTTTAACTCCCAGTGTTTGTAAGTAGTGCGCTAGTTGATTTGCACGCTGATTTAGTTCACGATAGGTAAGCTGTTCACCTGCAAAAGAAACTGCGATCGCATTACTGTTTCGCTCTACCTGTGCTTCAATTAATTGGTGGAGACACATCGTCAAGTCGTAATCAGTCTGAGTAGCATTCCACTCAACCAATATTTTCTCTCGCTCCCTCTCACTCAGCAATGGTAACTGAGCTACTGGCTGTTCTGGATTTGATACAATACTTTCCAGTAAATTATAAAAATGTCTGCTGATCTGAGCAACTGTCGTTTCATCTAACACATTGCTGTTGTAATAAAAACAACTCTGCAATGATTCAGGAAGCTGAATTACTTCCAAGCTTAAATCAAATTCTAGTTCGATTTGATCACAGTTTTTCGACTTTTTTTTGACTCCTGACTCGAATAAATTTGATATATTTTCCTGTTGATTTCCATTCTGGAAAGTAAATGAAGCTTGACAAATAGGTGAATCGCTTGAATTAAACTTTGACTGTAATTCCTTTACCAATAAAGCAAACGGATAGTCTTGATAATCCCTTGTTTCTAAAACAGTATGACTAACTTGATTCAGAAAGCTTTTAAATGAAATACTTTCGGAAATAAAATCTCGTGATACTACTACGTTAGTAACGTTACTAGCAACTCTTTCCAAGTCGGGTCTATCTTGGTGATTTAGTAATAAAGCAACCAGAATATCTGTTTCATTTGTATAACGGTAAAGTAAAACTTTAAATGCTGCCAAAAGAAGATTCTCAAGGCTGACACTTTCACTATTTGCCAGGTCTTTGAGTAACCCAGTTAGTCTATTTTTGATTATAAAAGTATAAGACGAGCAATCATAAGTTTTTATGGAAGAACGCGGTAACGTAGTAGGGAAATTAAGTAAAGGTAATTCTCCCGCTAACTGTTTCTCCCAATATTCTTTAAGTTCTGAGGGAGAAAATGATGCTTTGATCTTGATTAATTTATTCATATTTAATTACCAATTAAATTATTATCCCTATCTTTATATAGCGATTCCCACATTCATGAGGTACAGAAATAAAGAAAGAATTAACCGCAGATGAAGATAGATAAACGCCGATGGACGCAGATAAATTTGTACCTCAGCAGACTAAAAAACGCTATATACTTAAACCACTTGTTAATAAAGCTGGTTTCATATTGTGAATGTTGCACATATTTCCAAAAGCAGTAAGTATTTTTCGCGGAGGTTTAGTATTGAGTCTACTATGAGCAACCTGTAGATTATCCATAATGAGAATATCGCCTTGCTTCCACTGAAAAATGGCTGCATTTTTCCATTCAGCTTTGCCCAATTCTTTCGCTTCTGCTGCCGTCATCGTTGTGTATTGATTATGGTCATCCAAAAAATATGTATTAAGAGTACTGGTTCGTTTTTGCGAACCATCGACAACAGTTGCTGCTGTTGTTAATCCTTGCTGAATTCTTTTGTACAATTTTGCTGGTAGCCAATTGTAATAGAGCCTTTGCCTAAATGAATACCGTTGTTCGAGGTTTCGATACCATTCTCTACTTACTAAACAATCAACAATGCTAAGACAAAAACAGAGTTTACTCGTTCTTGGATGACTGAATAAGGGAATATGAGAACACTCAAAATTAATCGATCCATCCTCTTCCCATGTAAAATCAAATCCTTGTTCCTGGAGAAGTTTAGTAATCTCTTCTCTTGAGAGTTCCTCGAAAACAATCTCCAATAGATGGTTGGGAACATATCGGACAAATCGCTGAGGAAAGTTGCTAATTTTGTGCTGTAAGCTGGGAGGTAGACTATAAAATAGCTTTTCGGTATTTATGATGGGAGTTTCGCCATATATATCTGGCTGAACTTGGCAAAAGAAAGCAAGTACGCTGGGTCG
Source organism: Nostocales cyanobacterium PMM_0069 (assembly GCA_949127635.1). Classification (GTDB taxonomy): domain Bacteria; phylum Cyanobacteriota; class Cyanobacteriia; order Cyanobacteriales; family Nostocaceae; genus Hassallia. Next base: position 5,707 of record CASBQA010000002.1, read on the forward strand.
TCTCGGCACCATATTGAGTTCATTATGGGGTGCAATAATTGTATCTGGTGGAGCTTCAGAAGAAGTAAAAACTTTATCAGTCATTCGTACACGATGTGCGCTGCCAAAGTGATAAAATGACTCCAATTCGATATTCAGTAACTCTAAAACTTTTTGAAATTGCTCTGCACCATCAACTTCAAATCCCCGAAACAAAATAGCTCCGTATGTATCTAGCTGTTTATTGAACCAGTCGCAACTTTCATTGAGTAGTGCTTTTAGAACTGTGAAAGATTTTTCATTGACTGGCTCTATAACTAAAGGGAGTTCTGTTTCAATACTTGAAAAGGTTTTTTCGCTATCTTGCAAAAACCGTAATTTCATATTTCTGGAAATAGAAATTGGAACATTTTCGATTTTATTCATAAGAGTGAAAAATTGTTCTAATTAACAATAACAATTCCTAATATTTTTAAACTGATTCAACCTCTGACTTGATAGCAGATTGGCTAGATGAACTTACATATACCCCTAACATAATCACAACAAAACTTATCAAGGTAGTCCAGTTGAGCTTTTCCGAAAAGATAAACCAAGCTCCTTGAGCGCTAAGGACGGGAACAAATAGATCGCACAAGGAGACAAATCCTGAAGATAACCTGTTGAGGCAGTAAGCATAAAGTCCCAGTCCTAGTATTTGGCATACCAAAGCTAGGGAAATTACGGTCAACCATCCATTCAAAGAACAAGGGAAAATTCTATCTTCGCTGAATATAACAATGGGTAAAAGCAAAAGCGTACCGATCGCAGAACACCAAGTCATGATCACTATCGGACTCAATTGAGTTCGTAGTTCTTCGACGATGAGCGGGTATAGACCAAGAAAACCGGCTGATAGTAATGCCAATATATCTCCTTGGAATTTGTCACCAGCGGATGAGAAGTCATGGTAGGCTAGGATGCAAGCTCCTAGCATGGCGATAAACATACCCATCAGGAATCTACCGTCAAAGCGCTTCCCCCAGATCAGCCACCCCCCTAAGACGGTGAACAGTGGAGCCAAATTGTGCATGAGCGTAGAGTTAGCGACGCTAGTCTGATTTAGTGACCAAGCCCAGAGAATAAGAGTAGCAAACATTACAAACCCAACTCCTAGCAAGAGCAAGAGTAGCCTGGTTGTATAAACTTGCGGTTTTGGTTCGCTATGAGACAGTCGATTTTGCGCTGCTGTGAATCCATTCCACATCGCAAAAACGACAGTAGAGATCCAGAACCGATTAAAGATGGTAGCATTTGGACCAAGTTCGACTTCGCTCAACCGAATTAGAATTGGCGAGAAAGATAGGGCTACTAAGCCGACTACTAATGAAATGAGTGCTACCGTAGTTGGTGTTAGAAATAGCTGTTCTTGTAGGAATTTAAGTTTAGCTTTAATCATGAATATTTCGCAATAGCGTTACTAGATATATTTGTCTTTCTGGCTAATTTGTTGCCTTTGGAGGGTTAAATAATATAAATATACTATCTAGACCAATACGGTTGGTGTTAAGGATTTTTGGTACTGATTTTTGACCTGTAAAGACGCGAAATTTCGCGTCTCTACACTCGTCAGTAGTAGGGTGTGTTATGCCGTAGGCTAACGCACCAAAACCTTCACGTGGTGCGTTACGGAAGCCGTAATACAACGCCAGTTGCTGCAACGGAGGGAACCTCCGCAACGCACTGGCTCCCCTACATATACTTAGATTTTTTCACGCAATCAAATCGGATTGCTATATTTAGACATACTTGTTGTTATGACCGAAGCAACACCGAAGAACGACGTATTAATATTAATAAAAGTGAGTAACTATATGTATACTATAAGCTTACTTAGTCACCCCCTCTCTCTACGAGTTTGCCAATATTAAAATCTATCCTTATCCAGCCTTTTAATCTTTGCAGATTGTTAAGTAGAAGCAGGGGAATTTGCCAGTGGTGAACGGCTAGAAATGGTAGGGGGTCACTCAGGCTAAAAATCGCGTCCTTACCTCTCAAAATATTCTTGACCCATGTTTTCAGTTGACCAAATGACCTAATATTGGTCAGCCGCCAAATCTCGTGGTACAACCAGTAAGTAGGCTTACTATCAGGCAAAGGCTGCAAAGGATAGTCTGGATCTGGTGCATAGCTTAAATACGCATCCGCGAGTTTTGGATGATTATAAAACATGGTAATAGCTGAGTGTGTGCGTGGGTTGCACTCGATCGCATAAACCGTTCCATCTTCAGCTTCAATAAAATCAAATGAAATTTGTCCAGTCAGGTTGAGTTCTTGAACAAAATGATTCACCCACTGAAAAATCTTTGAATTCTCCACATTTTCATAATTGACTTGGAAAGCGGATGATTCGCAGCAACAGTACACTCTCAAGGAACCATTTCTGACTGTGCTGTGTGTGCAGTACTCTTTTCCGGGAATGAATTCTTGCATCAGCCAAGGGTTGTCTTTGCTAATTGGCAAACTCCGAACATGAGTTATCATGTTTTCGCTCTGATCCATTGGTAGCTTGGTCATGTCCAAGCGGTGAATTGAGTCATAGGCAATACTTTTAAGGATGTACTTGCGTTTGGAGTTGGTAAAGTCGAAATTGAGAACTTGTTCGGGATCTGTAATTAAGAAAGTCTTCGGGACAGATAAACCTAGAGAAAGCGCCTTTTGGCTAAAGGTAAACTTATCATCCAGCATCAAAGTGACTTCAGCATCAAAGTGGAAAACCTCACAACAGGCTGACAATGCTGGCTTTGCTAAGGAGTCGTAATAGCTAGCAACAGGACTACATACAGGAATATAAACGTCGATGTTTTCTTGTTTGGCGATCGCAATTAAAGCTCTCGTGTAGCCTTCTGGATCTTTCTGCGGTGCAGTAACAGTATAGAAGCGATCGACGGCGTTGGAAAATCGATGACCAGTCAGCCAGTATTTATCAGTTTCCACCAAAACAACCCGATGTCCAGCCGCATGAAGCGATCGCGCCAGTTGTAGCGCCTTCGTCATCTTACCACCGCTGACCATTACATTTTTTAGGTTCGGGTTGACAATAACTTGCTTAGGAAACAGACTCTTCAAAAAATTCCCAAACAGCAAAGCTAAGACAACAATGCAGTTAATCGGAAATGCTATCACCAGTAATAAGAGCGTAGCAAGATTTTGAAAAGCCGCCACAATAGATGTTCTGAGGTTTTGGAATTGCGCCATAAACACTAGTACCGCTTCGCGGAAGTCAAAAGTCAAAAGTCAAAAGTAATATGGAGTAAGCTTTTTAGCGATTGAGAATGGTTGGTTTATTTACGCCGACGTACTAGTAGTCTGTCAAATTCATTTTGACGGTTAGAGAGACGCGATAAATCGCCGTCTCTACAGAAAATCTATCCGTCAATTATTTATTGACAGACTACTAGGAGGGGGGTGGGAGGACAAGGGAAAAGTCTTCTCCTTATCTCCCTTATACCGCTTTACAAACGTCGGATAATGGTTAACCCATCTCGCAAGGGTAGTAGCACTTGCTCAACACGAGGATCATCGGCAACAATGCGGTTGAATTGTGCGATCGCCTCTGCATTCGCAGTTCGCTCTTGTGGAGGTAAATAAACCAATCCCTGAAGCAGGGTATTATCCACACAGATGATTCCGTGAGGTGCTAGCAAGTTACGGTCTAGCAGAGTTTGGAAATACTGCACATATTCCTTCTTATCAGCATCAATGAATACCAAATCGAAGGATTCCTCAGCAGCGGCAAGCTTGTCAAGTGTTTCCAATGCTGACCCTACTTCCACCTGAATTTTTCCTTTGTGAGGAGATTGCTCAAATAAACTTTGTGCCAGGTTAGCTGTGTAAGAATCGACCTCACAAGCGATTAAACGCCCATGATCTGGCAAAGCTTCTGCCATTGCCAGTGCTGAGTACCCTGTAAACATACCGATATCCAACACTTGTTGAGCACGGCTCATGTAGACAAACATTTTCAGCGTTTGTCCTTCAATATGTCCTGAGAGCATTTCCTGCTCTAGGGGACGCACTGTCGTTCCCTCAGTGAACTGCTTGCTCCAAGCTTCCTCTTGAGTCCTTTTCGCCAGCGCAGCCAGCGCTTTTGACTCTTGAGTGGTACATTCTTCCAGATAAGGGTCGATTCCAGCCGCGAGACGCCACGCTTGCTTGACATGAGATGCGATGGACTCCGACACATTTTCATCTGCCTCTATCATCTGAATGGCAGTTGCCAGATGCTCAACCAAAATTCCGAGTGGTGTTACCGGACGAACCTTTTGTTGATGCAAGACACTAGACATTGATGGCACTTCCAACTAAGGTGGGCTGATTAATCTTCACGTACTCGTCTATCCCAGCACCACTACGTGGATAATTGGCACAGATCCGTTTGTGGTCTGCGATCGCCGAGTCGAGTTCTTGACGAGTCATATCGTTGACAAAGAAGCAACTACCGATAGGACAAGGCATTGCAGTCCTCTGTAAACCGTCTCTTGTCAAAGTGATAGACTCAGTTGCATTCCACACTAGTTCAGAGTCCAACAGGGGATTGTCAATAGCAAGACCCAAACGGCTCATCATTGATAGGATACGTTCGTGATCTTTGGTTGTGATGTATCCTCGTTTTTGAGCGATCGTTGCGGAGAATGCCATGTCAATATTTACAGCTTGACCGTGGAACAATGGTATATGTGGAGCTAGTTCCAGGGTAGGACTCCAAGTGTGACCGTAGGCAATGACGCGATCAAGGTCTATTTCATGCAAGTTAGGAGTCTCTAACTCCAGCATGGTTTTGATTGCCTCGTAGTTGACTTTATGGGCAATCTCTTTAAGTTCTGGTGTACCATTCACATGTCCAAAGTGAGT
>CASBQA010000003.1 GCA_949127635.1 Nostocales cyanobacterium PMM_0069
ATATTTGGGTACTTCAAAACGATATTTGGGTACTTCAAAACGATATTTGGGTACTTCAAAACGATATTTGGGTACTTCAAAACGATATTTGGGTACTTCAACACGATGTTTGGGTACTTCAACACGATGTTTGGGTACTTCAACACGATGTTTGGGTACTGCAACACGATGTTTGGGTACTTCAACACGATATTTGGGTACTTCAACACGATATTTGAGTACTTCAACACGATATATAGGATTCCTATTTGATTTTTGAACACGCATTAGGTATCGTAGGGTGCGTTAGGATGAAATCCGTAACGCACCAAATCAAGGGTTTGGTGTCGTGGGACGGGAATTCGGGTGCAGACTGTGGCGATCGCTTCTCAAAAATGGGGTATGAGTCCAAGTCAAATTACTAACGAGTATGAGCTTACCGAAGCACAGGTAAGAGAAGCTCTGAGTTTTTATGCAGTAAATAAGGGGCAGATTGACGCAGCGATCGCTTCTGAGCAATCTTTAGAAATTGCTAATGGTTAAGCTCAAGCTTCATTTGGATGCAGATACCTCCAGTAAATCGCTGCATTCAGCTTAATCGATGGCGAAACTAGTCCATTAAATCTGATTTATCTGGGCTATGCTCTTGCTCCCAATCTTCAATCACCAGCCCACTGACACGACTAAATTCCCTTGTGTTGTGCGTGACTAATGTTAAGTTATTCACCACTGCGATCGCTGCAATTAATAAATCACTCGGTCCAATGGGAGTTCCACTCGCTGCCAGTTCTGAACGAATTCTCCCTCCAACTCTAGCTGCTGCTGGGTCTAATCCTAACACCGCGAATTGATTAAAAAACCTTTCTAGTAGCGCTAAATTCCGTTCGCTTTGATTACTGTGATACGCTCCATAATAAAGTTCCATCTGCACTACCGTACAAAGATAAATGTCTTTTGGCTGCTGTTGTGCTAGTCGAGTTGTTACACTTTGGCTACTATTGTTCAGCAATCTAATACAAACATTTGTATCTAGCAGATAGCTCAAAACAATTTCTCCCGCGTTTCAAATTCTCCTTGTTCCGGTCTTTCTAAGAGTTCTCCAACCCAACCACCAATCACTTCTTCAAAAAAACCGGGCATCCACTCTCTTGGTGATGGATTTATAGGTCTAATAATTACTTCTACTTCAATATCACCTCTGACTATCCCCGCCGGAATATCCAGATGCAATAACCCATCTGCCCCAACATGAGAACATAACTTAATACTCTGCATTGCTGTTTTCTCCCAATCCTTGATTTATTGAGTATGGCACTTCTTCCATAATAGAAGTACCTTTGAATTGGGATGGGAATGAGAATTTAAAAGATCCCGCCAACTTCTAACTCTTTCTACCAATTTTTAACTAAACACGTCGGGGTTAAAATTCCTCATGCGATCGCACCTGCGGAATCTGGGGGTTAAAGGTAATCAACCTAATTTATACAGCAAATTTCAGCTTTTGGAGGTACATGCGTAAAATCCAAAACCCGCTCAAAGACGTAGCATTGCTACGTCTCTACGTGTATTTCATAACAACGCAATCTGCTATATAAGCAGATACAGCAAAACATGCTACTGCTATTTTCCTTTTTAGAATGAAACAGTCCTGCCCTCCCCCCCCATGCCCCATTCCTAACGTCGCAACTCCACGCGCTCACCGTATCGCAACAACCTTTCGATAGTAGCGAGGCGATTTTCCCAGGCTCTAACTTGATAAGGATTATCAATATTTTCTTGCCGCATCCAAATGCGAAATTGAGACACAAAGCGAGTAAGCGTTGCTCTTGCGGCGATTAACTTACTCGCAGAAGGTGCGGCAGAAAGCTGATCTAAAGCACTTTGCAAAATTTCTGTTTGGCTGTTAAAAGTTGAAAGTGTCGTTTGAGGTAGACGCAATTGATCGTTTTGCAAGACAAACTTCCATTCGCGTTGCAGCGCTGTGTAACGCACCGCAGCAGTTTTAAAAGGCTGACGGTGAGGAATAATTTCACCTTGCCGAATGCTACCTTGAGTATTACCAAAGACTTTCTGTAACTCGTTGGTTAGATTCTCCGCAGCAAACAATGCGTAACCGCTAACTGGCAAATCCCTGATTACTTGAATTTGATCGAATGCACCAATTACCGGCAAAGAAAGCAAGCGAATTCCCGGCACTAACAAAGTTGCACCTAATTTTGTGGAAGCAATCCAAGGTTGTGCTAATCGCTGGAAGCGAGGAGTATCTAAGGCATAAGTCATGGGGATAATTAAATCTATATCTCCCTGTCTTGCCCAAACTTCCCAATGCTGTTGAATTTTCTGAATGCGTTCTAGTTCTGGCAGGGGAAATACAGCAACTGACACAATCAAATTAGGTCGCTTTTGTCGCAACTGCTGGGAAGCTTGGGCAACAAAACTATCAACTTGCTGGGTGCGAAAATTTGTCCACTTTTGCCACAAATCCCGTTGAGACGGAGAAATACTAATTGGATCTACGCCATTAAGTTGTTGAAACTGCGCTCTGGCAGCTTTCCCATAACCGTAAATTCTGCCTGCGGCTGGATCTTGAAAAGGATAGCGGATGTAGTCTAGTTGCAACCCATCTACATCATAGCGAGTAACAATTTCTTCATACAGCTTAAGTAAATACTGCCGCAATTCGGGATTAGCCGGGTCGTAAAATGGCTTAGTTTGTCCTGGGGGAATCATGTTACCCCGGTTATCGTAGTTTGCCCAGTCAGGATGAGCCGCTAGGACGGGTCCTGGATAATTAGCTGCAACGTTGATAACTTCGTTGTGACGCTGGTTGCCAGCAGCAAATGTCCAAACCCAAGCGTGTAATTCCATGTGGCGCTCATGGGCTAATTTGACTGCTGCGGCTAAAGGGTCCCAACCCCGAATTAAGGGATTTTGTTGGGGCGCAACTTGACTGGGGTAAATTGTATAACCGGCGTTGACAGTTTCAAAAAAGACAGTGTTAATACCGACTTTTGACAGCCGATCAAATATCTCAGCTAGTCCCTGCTCGTTTTTAGCACGGACGATTGTACCTCTGTCTAACCAGACGGCGCGAATTTCTGGTTGAGCTAATTGGCGATCGATAGGAAATTGCTGCCACAAGTTGCTTTTTGCTTGAATCCATTGCTGACGCGCTTCGGCGTATTTTCGTTGGGCAATTAACTGAGGTAAGTTTTTGGCAATATTTCTGGCTTGTTCGGTGGTAGAAATTGGCACTCCCGGTCTGGTGGATGCGACTTGGGTAGCCTGTGCCTGCTTGACAATTGGGGGATTGTTGTCAATGGCGTTGGCGGTTAAATTGGCGCTGTCAACTCGACCGATGAGATTTTCTAATTCTTGTTGTAAGGCGATCGCATCACTATTACTTATCGGTGCATTTGAGTTGGGGACAACATCTAGACGCACCGCTTGTTCTAGTTGATTGATCGCTTCATCTGACTTTGGGGGGTTGACATTAGGAATCGGTCTAGGTTGAGGTGCAGTGGCGATG
>CASBQA010000004.1 GCA_949127635.1 Nostocales cyanobacterium PMM_0069
GGAGTCACTCCCATAACTTCGGGAGTCACTCCCATAACTTCGGGAGTCACTCCCATAACTTCGGGAGTCACTCCCATAAGTCCCGGAATCACTCCCGTCATTTGAGGAGTCACTCCCGTCATTTGAGGAGTCACTCCCATAAGTCCGGGAGTCACTCCCATAAGTCCGGGAGTCACTCCCGTCATTTGAGGAGTCACACCAAAAATCTTTAACTAAACTGTATTGTGCGATGTAGGACTCATATTTGATTTTTCAAATAATACGTAGGGTGTGTTAGCGCTCTTGGTAAGGCAGCATTGTAAAAGGGAAGAGTGCGTTAGCAGCGAGAGTACAGCACCCTACAAATATCTAATTTTTTCAAAAATCAAACCGCATTGCTATATCAACCAATCTGTTAATCTAGGTGTGCATTGATTCCTTCTAAAAACAGCTAATGGCAATTAATAATATATTTACAGCAGGTGGCATAGTTATGTTTCCCCTGCTGGCGTTTAGTGTGTTGGCAGTAGCGTTGATTATTGAGCGTATCAGGTTTTGGGTAATATTGGTTAGCCACCAACGTCGGATGGTGCAGGAGGTACTGAATTTTTATCGTCTGAATAATGTAGTTAGTGCGATCGATAAATTACGGCAAAATACTAACTTGCCCATCGCCCGCATTTTTTTAGCAGCTTTAGAATTAGAAGAAGCGACACCAGAAGACTTTCGTTTAGCATTAGAAACAGCAGCGCAAGCCGAGATACCTTTACTCAAACGATTTCAAAACATCTTTGACACAATTATCAACCTTGCACCTTTGTTAGGTCTTTTGGGAACCGTCTTAGGATTAATTGCTTCTTTTGCCTCTTTAAATATTGGTGATGTCGGAGGTACTCAAACCGCAGGTGTTACCAGTGGGATTAGTGAAGCTTTAGTTTCTACCGCATCAGGATTAATAGTTGCTATCTTTACACTACTATTTGCTAACACCTTCCGAGGACTTTACCAGCAGCAAATCGCCATGATTCAGGAGAATGGGGGACAGTTAGAATTGCTTTACCGTCGTCGCTACGAACGAGGAGAGAAATCTTATGCACCTTCAATATGAACCAGATTTGCCATCCCAAAATGAAAAAGAGGGGGAAAGGGGAAGCACTTTGTGTAGGGGGAAGGGAAAAGGGACGCAAATAAAATAGGGATTTATTCACTATAACTCTATATTTCTTACCCTTTCCCCCTCTTCAAAAACCCATCTCGTAGTATTCTAAAATGGCAAATTCTTTTTTTAGCCAAAAATTTTGAGAAAATACGCCATGACTATTTGGGTAAACGAGCAAATTGATCCGTCTGGCATGATTCATGCTTGTATAGCCTGTTGTGATGAGTCCCAAGCAAAAGATTGTCATGAATCTTTTGAGAATAATTTGACTCAGATACAAAAAGCAACTGGTTGGGTAGCCCGATTGCGAACGGTTGATTCTTGGGATGAAGTTCCAGTCAATGCTTTAAAACTAAATTAATTTACTTTTCATACTTTATCCCTCATACCTTCCCAGGTATGATGAAAGATTTTGGGAATTAGAGACGCATGTTTCCGTTCGTCCTTGGCGTTTTCGTTCGTCTTGGTTTGCGTGATTTAGAAGCGTAGGCAATGGCGATCGCGATCGCTTGCGTCTCTATCTATATAGCGTTGCATAAATCCGGAAATTGCCTCCGAATACAAGTAAGTACTATCAGAACAAGTTAAGAAACGATAAAACTGTGATTAAAAATTCACATTTTAGTAATAATGAATCCAAATAAACATAACATATTATGGAAAATCGATGAATTTTATGAATGTTTAAGAGTTATCATCGGAACCAAGGATTTAAATACAAAACTTGCAAAAACCGAATAAATTTAGTGAACTACCCTAACATTTACACTTCGGAGCAAGGCTGTCCCATTAATTTAGTTGGCAAACCGGGACAAGCAGTTCAGATTTCTATTCATTTGCCCAGTCAGTATATCTGTGCCAACCGTGAACGGATATTACCAGATTGGAAAAACCAGCCGTCTTTTTGGGTGGTGATTGTTTTACAGCGATCGCGATATCAATTAGTAGAAAGTACAAATACAATAGAGAAAGAAAAACAACGCTTGCGGGAAAAATTTATGAGATTTGGCTGTGACGTTGCTTTTAATTTGCGCGATCACAGTTATCTCACAGACATAATTGACCCCCGTACTGGTTATCCCTTACTTTCCCATCCCGGACAAATTCCCCACGATGACACTGCCGTTGTCAAAGCTTTACTCAACTATCCAGTGCTGAAAAATAAATGCCGTGTCTTAATTCATCCCCATTGGGGTATGGCAGTTTATCCAAGCATCTTAATATCCGAAGCTCCCCCAACGATCATCGAATCAGTAACTAAAAGCATAGCCCTCATGCATGGTTGGCAAGAGGTTCGTCAAGAGTCATTAGTTAGTAGTCAATAGTCAATAGTCAATAGTCAAGAGTCAATAGTCAATAATTGTTTTTTTCCCTCCTCTCCCCCACTCCTCCACTCCTCCACTCCTCCACTCCCCATCAGCTATTTTTCGGTTTACGCACTTTGTGAGAACCAATTGGTCCAAGGATTTGGTTTAGGCTACGCAATTGTTCAGCTGTACCCATGCAAATCAGCAAATCTCCAGGTAATAAAATAGTATCGCCAGTGGGACCGCCGATGAGAGTGCCATCAGTGCGACGAATTGCCAGAACTAATGCCCCAGTTTGCGATCGCAATCTTGCTTTTTGCAAAGTTTCACCCAGATACGGACAAATTGCCGGATCGAGCAAAACTTCTTCCATATATAGTTGCCGATCTGCACCTGTGAGAATACCATCAACAAAATCCATTACCTGCGGTCTAAGGGCAGATGCTGCCATTCTTTTACCCCCAGTAATATAAGGAGAAATCACAGCATCAGCACCACCACGTTGTAATTTTTGCACAGCTTCTTCTGTGCTAGCGCGGGCGATCGCTCGAATATCTGGATTAAGTGTTTTCGCCGAAAGCACTGTATATAAATTTTCGGCATCTGAAGGCAGCGCCGCCACAATACAAATTGCCCGTTCAATGCCAACCTTATAAAGAGTTTCATCCAACGTGGCATCGCCTTGGTATAATGTATAACCTTCGGCTTGTCCTTTTCGCACCGATTCAATGTCCGAATCAATAATTACAAAAGGTACGCCTTCTGCCCGAAACTCTTTGGCAATTTGACGACCAGTCCGACTAAATCCACAGAGAATGTAATGTTCTGACAAAGATTCCATTAGGCGTCGCTGTTGTCGTAATCGAATTCCTTCTTGAAAGTAACCTTGAATTAACGCTTCTGTAAATCTATTGACGATGAAACCGATTGTTACCACACCCATTAAAATTAAGGCGATCGTAAACAACCGTCCTTGGCTTCCTAAGGGGTGTATCTCACCATACCCCACAGTCGCCAAGGTGATCACCGTCATATAAGCTGCATCTTCCCAACTCCACCGTTCTACTAACCTGTACCATAAAGTCCCAATGATAAAGACACCACCGAGGGTAGCGGTTCCTGCCATCAACTCTTTTTGGATGCGACGATATTTTTGCTCAAGCGTTGAATACACAGTTTTTCAGTCCCCTTGTCGCCATTCCCTAACACCAGGAAAATAAATAATAAGAAATTTTGAAGTTTTTCTATCACACTAGTAAATAACTATAGGATGAAAAACTTTCACTTTTAGGCGATAGTAAGTATGCAGACTTTAGAACAAACAACGTCCCCACGCTCAGATTCTGTACAATCTACTCCCTTTGATACAGATAGCTTTAATCAAGTCGTCATGTCCACTTATGCACGGTTTCCCCTAGCCCTAGAAAAAGGTGCAGGATGTCGCGTTTGGGATACACAAGGGCGGGAATATCTGGATTTTGTGGCGGGAATTGCCACTTGCATTTTAGGACATGCTCATCCTGCATTAATAGAAGCGGTGACAAAGCAAATTCAAAAGCTACACCACGTTTCTAATTTGTACTACATCCCCGAACAGGGTGAGTTAGCAAAATGGATAGTTGAACATTCTTGTAGCGATCGCGTATTTTTCTGCAATTCCGGGGCAGAAGCAAATGAAGCTGCAATCAAACTTGCCCGAAAATACGCACACACAGTATTACAAATTGAAAAACCAATAATTCTCACAGCTCATGCCAGTTTCCACGGTAGAACTTTGGCGACAGTTACCGCTACTGGACAGCCGAAGTATCAAAAATACTTTGACCCATTAGTGCCGGGATTCTACTATGTACCTTACAACGATATTGCCGCAGTCGAAGCCGCAATTAGCGAACTTGATGAAGGTGATTATCGCGTGGCAGCGATTTTAATCGAGCCATTGCAAGGAGAAGGTGGTGTGCGTCCTGGTGACGTTGCTTACTTCCAAAAACTGCGGAAAATTTGCGATGAAATCGGCATTTTGCTGATTTTCGATGAAGTGCAAGTTGGGATGGGACGCAGTGGTAAACTATGGGGTTACGAACATCTTGGGGTTGAGCCGGATATTTTCACTAGTGCTAAAGGCTTAGGTGGCGGTATCCCCATCGGCGCAATGATGAGTAAGTCATTTTGCGATGTTTTCCAACCAGGGGAACATGCTAGCACCTTTGGTGGCAATCCCTTTGCCTGTGGAGTCGCGCTCTCCGTTTGTCAGACATTGGAAAAGGAAAATATTTTACAGAATGTGCAGGATCGGGGTGAACAATTGCGAGATGGGTTAAGAGCGATCGCCGCCAAATATCCCCATATAATTACCGAAGTACGCGGCTGGGGTTTAATCAATGGGATGGAGTTGCAAGCTTCCATTCAGCTAACCGCTGCTGATATCGTCAAAGCTGCTATGGATGAAGGCTTGTTGATCGTAACCGCAGGACCCAAAGTTCTCCGCTTTGTTCCACCCTTGATTGTCACAGAAAAAGAAGTAGAAACAGCCTTGCAAGCTCTGGATCAAGCGATCGCAACTGTGACAGCGTAAGTAATGCCTAAAAATCAGCTCAAGCGTTGATAGCTACTCCCGTGGTGTGGTAAGGCTAAACTGTTTGCAAATCAAAGGTTAGATCCTTCGCATAACGATTTTTCGTCATCCTACACGATTGTAGAGACGTTCCACCCAGAAGCGTCTCTACTTTGGATTTTTTGGGAGAATGAGTCTTATAGCCCCCCAACCTACGGAGAACTAGCGATAATTTTGTCAATCTACGGGTCTAGCCTGGGTCGCAAGATTTTACAATTGAGGTGTATTTCGTGATGGGAACTCAACCCCGATGACATTACAAGAACTACAAAAACAGGTGTTGCAATTGCCAATTCCCGAACGTTGGCAATTAGTACAAGCTGTTCTCACCTCTCTACAGCAAGAAATAGGCTCAGAGGTAAAGCCCAGGAACCTTTCTAGACTGCGAGGTATCGCAAAAAGCGCAAATATCTCGAATGATGTTGATTATAAAACCGAGCAATTAGAAAAATGCAAGTAACAGTAGTTTGACACTCCCCCACCTCACCCAGCTTAATGAAGCGATCGCTTATTGCGTTGTTCACCATTTTCATATAATAGCGATAGGCGCATAATAAATAGTTATGTGAAAAGTTAGCGCTGCTTCAATACGAAATAAGTAAAGAGATGGATAAAAGACAATTTCAAGTCATCAATCAATTGTAGATGCAATAATTGCATGGGAAGGAATATTTAGCGAAGCATTTGAGACTACATTTAAGGTAACTGGAAGTATTTCAAAGTATTTAACAGCCTTAGATAAACGAGAAGATTTTTTGGCAAGACTTAAGAAACTGTATGGATTACGAAGCGATATAGTACACGGCAAAAGTAGCAAGTTAATGGAACAAGAAGATATTGAGGACTTACGATCAGAAGTGATACAGATTGGGCTGAATTGTTTAAAAAAAATACTCGAAGATTCTGACTTATTGAATATGAGTCCATCCGATAGAGTGAAGAAAATTATGGTTATGAATGAGTAGTATTCTATACTCATATAACAAGCACAAGCGCTCGGAAAAATTACTCGCTAGCCCTCCCAATTTTGCACTGTTAATTTTTAATTCCCCCTAAGAGGGTGACTTCAACTTATTCGCAGCCCGCAAAATTTGCCCCGCTAAAACTGCTGCACCAAAGCCATTATCAATATTCACCACTCCTACTCCGGCAGCACAAGAATTGAGCATTGTCAAGAGGGGCGCTAACCCACTAAAACTTGCACCGTAACCGATGCTAGTGGGAACGGCAATTACCGGACAATCTGCCAAACCCGCGACTACACTGGGTAAAGCGCCTTCCATCCCCGCTACGACAATTAACACCGAAGCCGAATCGATGACATGGCGGTTATTTAGCAAGCGGTGAATACCGGCAACACCGACATCCCAAAGGCGTTCTACGCGAAAACCAGAAAGTTCAGCGGTGACAGCAGCTTCTTCAGCCACAGGTAAATCAGCAGTTCCAGCCGAAAGAATACCAATATTACCAGAATACTGAGGCTCAATAGTCGGGGGAGCGATCGCACAAATTCGCGCTAAGTCGAAGTATCGCAAATCTGGAATTTTTGCTTGAAGTGTGGTATACACTTCTGGTTCAATTCGCGTAGCCATCACTACCGGGTTCCGCAAGCGCATCGCTTCCATAATTTGAACAATTTGAGCCGGAGTTTTGCCAAGTCCCCAAATCACCTCCGGGAAACCGGTTCTGAGTTGCCGATGGTGGTCGATTTTGGCAAATTCACCAACAGGCTCATAAGCCAGATTTTTTAATAGCTCTAACGCTACATCAGGAGTAACGTTACCATGAGCAACTTTTTCTAAGAGCGATCGCAAATCTTTTTCATCAGTCATTGTTAATTGGTAATTGATAATGGGGCTTTTCCCCTTTCCCTAATTAGTAACTTTCAATTCGTAGAGGTTCCAGAATGGACCACCAAGAGCAGTGTACTTCACACCGACAAAGCGATCGCGTACTGCTTCTAAATTCAACCGTTCTACCAAATGAATAAACGGCAATTGTTCGGAAGCGATGCGCTGATATTCGTAATAATATTCCTTACGCTTGTTTTCATCAACTTCCTGCGACCCCTTAATATAAAGGCGATCAATTTCCTTTTCCCAGTCAGCAGCTTCCCAACCAGTTATCTTCGATCCTCCCGCTTGTGGACTCTGATTAAATGCGTGGGATATGCCATTAAATCTCCAGATATTGCTAGCAGAATGAGGGTCAATACCGCCACCGCCAAATCCACCAAGGTAACAATCCCAATTTTGGGCGACTTTCAGTTTATCTAAATAAGCGTTGAAACTAAGAATTTGCAAATCAACTCGAATGCCTAAGTTAGCCAAATCGCGTCTAATTTGCGCTGCCATATCTCCTCTAACTTTCCTTTCGGAATTTGTTAGCAAAGTGAATCGTACTTGATTTCCGTCAGCATCTACTAACTGATTTGCCGAGTTATATTTGAAGCCTGCTTCTAAAAGTAATTTATTCGCTTTTTCTGGATCGTGATTGTAGACCTTTAAACCTTTTTCTGGTGGTAAGAAGAAAGGACTTTTTACATAAACAAAGGAATTTTGCAATACACCTATTCCTCGAAAAGCGTTTGTTTTCATCGTTTCGCGGTCAAGGGCATAAGCTATGGCTTGCCGAAATTCTTTTTTATTGAACCAGCGAGACTTGATTGGATCTACAAAAGGCTCACCTTTTGAATTTTTAGCTTTACTCAGGTTGAAAGCAATAAAAGTTGTACCTGTATCTGGTCCACCGTTATATATTTTAAACTTCGCTCGCTTTTCTTCTTGTTTCAGTAAACTAAATCCTTCCGGAGCAACTTCTAAATCATCAAGTTGTCCAGAACGAAAACTAATTAACTGGTTATCAGTAGATTCAATAATTTGGTAAACAATTCGCTCAATATAAGGTTGAGGTTTACCTTTAGCATCTTTGCGCCAATAGTATGGATTGCGCTTAAAAATCACTCGCTGACTGGGAATATAGCTTTCCATTACATAGGGACCGTTGCCAACAATTTCTTTAAGATTGGTTCCTGTCGTCCACATTGAGAGAAACTGAAGTTTACCATCAGAACCTTTGGTTTGGGTAGATTTTTTGAGAATATGAGCCGGCAAAATTGTTACACCATTTACTACATATCTTAGAAAAGGAGCAAAAGGTTCTGGTATGGTAAATTCAACACGGCGATTGTCAAGTTTTTTCACTGTTGGCAACTTACCGCTTTCGCCAATTTTTAGAGAATCTTTGCTAGGCGAAGGTATCTTTGGGTTAAGGTAGATGTCGTTATAGCTAAAGACTACATCATCAGCAGTCATTGGTTGACCATCTGACCACTTAAGTCCTTCTCTTAGGGTAATAACAATCCGTTGCCCATTATTAGTAACTTCCCAAGACTCAGCTAAACCCGGTTCTAACTTTGTAGTTACGGGATTTTCATTAATTAATGAGTCATAAATAAAATTAAAAACGCTATATGCTGACTCATTCAGCGCTGGGTTAAAAGTTGAAGGTTCACCCAAAGCAGCAGTGACGAGTTGCGGTACTTGCGCTGCTTCGGTTTTGAAATTAGCAGGGTTACAAGCGCTAACTGTCAATGCTGTAATCATCAGAATTACGAGTAACCAAGAACGTCTGATTGTGGGAAAAATGTTAGGAAATTTCATAATTTGAATATTTGATTTTGCTAAAGTAATTGAGATTGTAGCCAACCAAGGAAGTTTTGAGTTTTGTTGAAATACTGAATCCCGCTGTTTTGTAATATTTCTACAACTTCCCGTTTCCCAAATTCTTTGGAATTGCTACTTAAAAATACTTTTGTCTCACTAACATGTAAGCGGGCATGGTGAATTATACACTCTAAAATTAATTTATGTATCAGATGTTTTTGCAGAATGTTTCTTTCCAAGCTTTCTTGAATCATCCCCGGATTTAATGTAATGATTTCTGCTTCGCTTGAAAGCTGATTAAATGCTATATAAAACCGTTCTTTAATATCATTGGTTCGCTCCACAAAACTAACTTTAGATTGGTCTAGCAAAGAACGCAGCAACTTTGCATTTTGTGAAGTTTTATCTTGTTCTGCTTCATTGATTTGGATATCTAATCTGCGGATAAAATCTAGACTGTATTTATCTTCTTGCTCTAATGTAGTCAGAGCTTCTACATAACAAATGCTTGGCATTGTTAGGTGAACTGATATGGGCGTATTTTGCAGCAAATTTTCTGCTTGCGAATCTTGACCTTTAGCAATACCCATCAAAAAATTAGTTTCAACGTAAAGTATCACCATTAATCAATAATATGCTTGAGTAGTTCCGTCTTTTAATAGTTGTAATAAACCAATATCTGTCATCTCTTTTGTAAAAGGCGGTATTTCTGAGTACCAATGATAAGCCAAATCACGCAACCAAGCCTCTGTTAAGGTTATTAGGTAAAGATTAAATATTTGTTTACTACGGAATTTTGGCTCGTAATGACTTAGCACATCCGCAGTGTTAAAGCAGATGATTGGTTCTGATAAATTATTGCCATCCCATCTAAAAATGAGAAGGTTGTCTGAGTCAACAAACATAGCAAAGGGAATCAAAGCTTTTTCAGCTTGCAAAAATTCAATAATTTGCAAGATAGCATTTTCTTTTGTCTTTTCTCTATTTGAGTCAAATGGATTACCTTTTACTTCGGCTATGAGAATAATTTGTCCTTCTTTGTCTAATGCCACAAAATCAGGACGGTCTATTTCTGATTCTAAGTTGATAGCTAGCATTGCTTTTATTTCCTAACAAGTTTAGGTTTATTGTGTCCGATCGCACTCTATTACCAGAACTGAGAAAAGTTACTCAGCAAAAGAGCAAAACAACAGCATAAGCACAAATACCTTCTTCACGTCCTACAGGACCTAATTTTTCGTTAGTTGTGGCTTTGATACCAACTTGATTTGGTGAAAGATGCAAAACACCTGCTAGTTTGTCGCGCATTTGATCAATATGCGGTTTCAGTTTTGGACGTTCTGCCACTACTACCGAATCAATATTGCCAATTTGCCAACCGCGATCGCATATCAGTTGATGTACTTGAGCTAATAACATTAAACTATCAGCCCCCGCCCATTGAGCATCGCTAGGTGGGAAATAATGTCCAATATCCCCCAAAGACAAAGCACCCAACATCGCGTCCATAATCGCGTGCGTCAAGACATCAGCATCACTATGTCCCAACAAACCAACTTCGTGAGGAATCTTAACACCTCCCAAAATTAAAGCGCGATCGCTCACCAGTCGGTGAATATCATAACCGTTACCAATGCGAATGTTAGTCATTTGTTAGTTGATGGTTGTTAGTTAATGGGCATGTTGCTAGTTAATGGGCATTGGGCATTGGTTATAATTGTTTTCCCAGTCCCCAGTCCCCAGTCCC
>CASBQA010000005.1 GCA_949127635.1 Nostocales cyanobacterium PMM_0069
CATTATTGCAACAGCTGACAAAAGTAATGTTATTCGACTCATAGGAAAGCTGAAGGACGAAAAAACGAATGAAGCGATCGCCAAAATTATTGAAATTCTACAAAAGCCATCATCACCTCCCCCTCCATCATCAAAAGCTTTAGAACGAGGTAAACGTCCAAAAGCATAAAGCGATCGCAGATCATTAGATCCCAACACAATATTGTCAATAAGTCTGCGTTGCTAGGCGATCGCGTATATTCACCTTTGGGACTTTGAAACAATAATTTACCAACAGTCTGATTCTATTCGCCCAATTTCGGCGACAAATTAACCTTTAATATGCTTTAATCTATTAAAATCATCCGCAGTTATTTGATAAGCCGCACCAAAGCCAATTACAAAGCGTCCTTCACTTGGAGTTAGCTTAAATATGCGGAAATCAGCCAAGCCACGAAAGACTTGGATCATGTCTCCAAAACGCTCTTCAAATCTATCTGCAATTAGATTCCACTCTGAAGTTTCTCTTTCAATTAAACTTGCTGAACAATCAAAAGTTAGACGACGACGGGCAAAGATTTGCTCGGTTTTCGATTCATCGTCAATAAAGAGAATGCAAGCTTGAGAATTAGCATACAAGTTACGCGTGTGAGGTGAAAGACCGCTAACGAATATATAAACGTTTTTTGCCTCATCCATCACAAAAGGTGCATAACTGGCATTAGGTTGATTTTCTTCGCTAATGGTGCTGAGGATAAGACTTTGAAATTCATTTGTAAAATTTTGATATGCAGCTTGTGCTTCTTCAATTTTGCTCATGGTTGATTATAGTTTGTAGTTAGCGCTCTTCGCGCTATTTATTCGTAATGTACTATACTATTTGAGCGCTGAAGCGCTCAATATTTTACCTCAGGATTAATTTATGACATCACAATCAGTGGAAAATAAAGTTGCCCTCATTACCGGCGCAAACAAAGGTATTGGGCTAGAAATTGCCCGTCAATTAGGTGTGCAAGGAATTACAGTTTTGATTGGGGCACGAGATGAAAAGCGGGGGCAAGAAGCTGCCGACAAGTTACACGCTGAACATAATATTGATGCACATGCTGTGCTGCTTGATGTGACAGATAATAGCACTATTGACGCAGCGGCAAAACATATTGAAAGTGAGTTTGGCAAGCTTGATATTCTGGTCAACAATGCCGGAGTTTTCGTTGAGAGCGTACCACCTAGCCAACTTGACATGGAAGTTTTGCGTCGCACCTACGATACTAACTTCTTTGGCGTTTTCGCTGTGATCAAGGCGATGTTACCTTTGTTGCGGAAGTCTGATGCTGGACGGATTGTAAATATGTCTAGCGGTCTAGGATCGTTGACACAGAATAGTGACCCAAATTTTGAATACGCTCAATTTAAACTGCTGGGTTATAATTCGTCGAAAACGGCACTCAACGCGATGACAGTCCAATTCGCGCACGAACTGATAGATACGCCAATCAAGGTTAATTCTGCCGATCCTGGTTACGTCGCTACTGACATTAATGCTAACCAGGGTACGCGGACTGTAGAGCAGGGTGCGATCGCTCCAGTGCGCTTGGCAACATTACCAAATGATGGTCTTACAGGCGGGTTTTTTGACGAAAACGGCGTTGTACCCTGGTAATAGTTGTTAGTTGTTGGTTGTTAGTTGTTAGTTGTTAGTTGTTGGGTGAGCGATCGCATCCAAAGCATCCTCAAGATAACTTCGTCAAAAATCCTAATAATGCTTTAGTTCTTGGTGTCAGCAGCGTGCGACGATAAGCATCAGCGGCTTTTTTAATGCCTTCGGCTTGGGTTGGATAAGGATGAATCACGCTGCTTAATTTGCTCAAACCGATTTTATTGGCGATCGCAGTTGTTACTTCCGAAATCATCTCACCTGCATGAGCAGCAACAATAGTTGCACCAATAATTTCATCTGAACCTTTTTTGTGATGAATTTTTACAAAACCTGATTCCTCACCGTCTGCGATCGCTCGATCTACACTACTTAAAGGGATATTTATTGTCTCCACATCCCAACCCATTTCCTGCGCTTGCTTCTCATACATCCCCACATGAGCAATTTCGGGGTTAGTATACGTCACCCAAGGCATCACCAGACTACTAAGTTTAGAACGTCCCAAACCAAAAGGCGAAAACAGCGTATTTTTGATGACAATTCGCGCTGCTGCATCTGCCGCATGGGTGAATTTCCAATTCATGCAGATATCCCCTGCGGCGTAAATATGGCGATTTGTCGTCTGAAGATAATCATTCACCTTTACACCATGATGCTGGTCGTATTCTACCCCAACTGCTTCTAAATTTAGCCCTTCCACATTGGGAGCGCGTCCCGCACCAACTAAAATTTCATCTACAGTCACCGAATCTCGATGACCTTTACAAGAAAAGTAAAGCCGCTTTCCATCGCTAACCGTTGCGACTTCTTCTAACTGGCAATTTAAAATTAAGCGAATCCCTTCTTTCTTGAAAACTTTTTGCAGAATCTTTGCTGCGTCAGCATCCTCTTTATTTAAGATGTGGGAACCGCGATGAAAAAGCGTTACTTCACAACCCAAACGGCGAAAAGCCTGTGCCATTTCGCAACCAATTGGACCACCACCAATCACCGCTAAACGTTCTGGTCGTTGGATGAGAGAAAAAACTGTTTCATTAGTCAAATAACCAGCTTCTTCAATGCCAATAATAGCAGGACGTGCGGCTTTTGCTCCCGTTGCAATTACAGCTTTTTTAAACTTGAGAATTTTGCCGTCAACTTCTACAGTATTGTTGCTGGCAAATCGACCGCTACCCAAGAAGACATCAACTCCCAGCTTTTGAAAACGCGCTGCGGAATCATGATGACTTATACCCGCTCTGATTCGTCGCATCCGTGCCATGACTGCTGGGAAATCAATGTCAATATGTTTGGGAATATTAATTCCTAACTCAGATGCATTCCACATTTCCCCAACTAATCGCGAAGACCTAATTACACTTTTGGATGGTACGCAACCAACATTTAAGCAATCTCCACCCATGAGATGCTTTTCAATTAATGCGACTTTCAAATTCAAGTCTAAACCAGCTGCACCTGCTGCTACAACTAAGCCGGCTGTGCCTGCACCAATCACTACTAAGTCATAACAATGGGCAGGTTCAGGATTTACCCAATTTGCTGGATGTACATTGGAAATTAATGTTTGATTATACTCATCGATTGGGCGAATTGTGACTTGATGAAGTTCTGAATTTGACATAATTACTTTTTTCAGGATGAAGGGTGTAAATTGTAGTCAGCGCAAAGATCGCTGTTACAGGTACAGACGTTCCACTGGAACGTCTCTACAACGGGGGGGAATCCTATTGCTACAAAACCTCTTGTTCTAGGGCTTTTTTGGCGATGCGGGTAACATAAATTGTGACGGCAACTGTGGCAATAAAACCAATGATGCGAATTGTCCATTGTACAGTTGGGTTAATAGGTTGATTTTCTGTGCCGATTCTGGCAAGACTACCGGCGAGAGAACCAATATAAACGTACATGATTGTTCCGGGAATCATGCCGACTGAGCCGATAAAGTAATCTTTTAGAGAAACTTTTGTAATGCCAAAAGCGTAGTTTAATAAGTTGAAGGGAAACACAGGGGAAAGTCGTGTTAAAAGCACTATTTTTAATCCTTCATTGCCAACTGCTTGATCAATAGCGGCGAATTTATTGTTACCTTCGATTTTACGGGCAACCCAATTTCTTGCTAAATAACGTCCCACTAAAAAAGCGGCAGTTGCTCCTAGAGTAGCACCGATAAAGACGTAGAACGAACCCCAAACTACACCAAAGACAACGCCAGCACCTAAAGTTAGAATTGAACCTGGTAAGAAAGCGACAGTAGCAATAATATAAAGTCCAATAAAGGCAAATGCTCCTACTGATCCAAGGTTATCAATTGACTGCAACGCATTTCTGAAGACATCTTGGAGATTAAAAGATACCTGAGCTAAGACAGAGTAGATGTTCATTACACTTGTTGTTATAAATTTATCGCTTTTTTATTACTCTTACCAGATAAAATTTGAAACCCTATTTTCAGGTTAGTCCGCGTAGGCGGACTTTGTTTGTGTAGCCAAGCCAGTGCGTTGCGCGGGTTCCCCGCGTTGAAGCACCTGGCGCGCGATTTTAATTGTCAGGGTTTCTTAAAATTATCTCTATCATTGCTGATTTCTGCTGTCACCATACTTTCATTTAAAGCTTTCTGAGCAATTTTTGTCACATATACAGTTACAGCAACGGTGGCAATAAACCCAATTGCTTGCATTACCCATTGTCCAGTTTGAGTTTCTAGATTGCTTGGCTGATTAGATATGTTCATCGTTGCCAAGTTGCCTGCAATAGAACCTATATAAACATATATAACAGTAGCAGGAATGATGCCTAGCGAACCTAAAACATAATCCTTAAAAGAAACTTGTGTAACGCCAAAAGCATAATTTAATAAGTTGAATGGAAAGACAGGAGATAGACGAGTCAATAGTACAATTTTCCATCCTTCTTTGGCAACGGCTCGATCAATTGCTTTAAATTTCGGATTTTTTTCCATTTTTTGACAAACCCAATCCCGTGATAGATAGCGTCCAATTAAAAATGCCAAGCTTGCTCCGACAAGTGCGGCAATTACAACATAAATAGAACCCCAAAATAGACCAAACAGACAACCACCTTGTAGTGTCAATAGGGAACCAGGTATAAAGAGTACTGTAGCTAAGTTATAAATTATCATGAAAGCAATTGGACCGAAGAAGCCAAGACTTTTAACCCACATGATTGATGTCAGCAAAAATCCGTAAATGTCGATGTATTTGGTGGCTATTATTAAGCAGGGAACCAGACACATTAATAGTAATAGTTTGAGTTTAAATTTCAGTCGGCGCTGATTCATTTTTATAAGTTTGGCTAGTACCGCAAGTCAAAAGTCAAAAGTCAAAAGTCAAAAGTCAAAAGTGGTATATATTTTGCACCTGGCATCTGGAAGTCGCGGCTAAATAAACAAAAACCACCTACGCGGGTTTAATATCATGTGAGCTTTATTGCCTATATTATATAGACGTTACATGTAACGTCTCTACAGGATTTGAGAGTTTTTTATTATGGTTTATTTGCCCGGACATCATA
>CASBQA010000006.1 GCA_949127635.1 Nostocales cyanobacterium PMM_0069
GGTTTGCTTCAACTCACTTAAACTAAACATTGCTTGTATTTCCTCCCTAGTCATCCTTGGAAACTTGTAGACGATGATTGTCTCTATTAATTGTAATAATTGCTGTTGAGGAATTCCACCGCCGACACTTTGCTTAACTGTGTCTATTAACTCCCTGAAGAGTGCGATCGCTGTTTCTTCATCTTCAATCACTAACTTAATAGTAGCAATGCCAATTGGTAGCGAAGCAGTTTCACCTAATTCATCCAAATAAATGCGACTGACTCGGTGACTTGCGAAGAACTCCCGGTAATGTTTTATATCTCCTGTGTCCATACTCCGGGTACGATAGATAACAGCAGCAAACCAATCATTTTTGGGTTTGTTTTGACGAAGATATAAACATATTTCTGAAAACAGTCGAGAGTAAATTTCTGAGTCTGGCTGAAATTGAACTTCAGCAAAGTAAATTGGGTTTTCCTCTGTTTGTGTGGGAAGAAAAACGCCATCAATTCTAAATGCTGTTTGTTTAACTTCAACTGATGAAAATTGATATAAGTTGGCTTCTTCTGGAGGTTCACCGATGAGTTCAAAGAAGATGCTGGGAAATTCTTGGAATAAGCGATAAAATATGCTGTCGGTTTTCACGATAAAGTTATTTAGTATATTGCATAATGTTGAGGTTTGAGTTTTAAACGCAAAGGACCGCTAAGTTAAGCGCAAAGGTACGCTGAGGTTATTGTGATTTAACTGGGTGCTGAACAACCTAGAATAGTTTTACCTTGTTTCTCTTTTTCAGCTAATTCTAAATTCAATTCCAGCAGATTCTCTAAAATATCGTCGCTAGAGTTAAAATCATAAGCTTGCATCACCAATTTATCAAGCTGTTCATGCAGTTTATAAAGCTGGCTCGTTGGTTCATTAAAAAACTTATTATACAGCGTCGTAATTCCCCACTGTTTCGCTTCCATTTGTTGAGTGCGGTATTGATGAAGTTCTTCAGCTTTAACGCGAATTTGATTAACTAATTTTGCGTCAGGTGTTTGGGGAAAGGGGAAGGTTTCAAAGCAGGTTGTATTAGTGTAGCGGGTTCTATCTTCTAAAGTTGAACTTTGAGCTTTCACCCAAAGACGATGTATTTTAGAGGTGAGAATTGCGAGAATGTAGAAATCTTCTGATGCAATCACCATATTTGCTTCACAGGGTAGCAGTAAAATATTAACAGGTGAAAAAATCACGTATTTAGATATCTTAGGTACAGCAAAATACAATGATAAAGAATTAATTGTCCTCCTCATTTTTGATGCATTCTCTCCAAACTTCCACCAATTTATTCTCCTAGAGTCACGTCTATTTTTATCCCTTTCTGGTTTGACTTTATCTTTTACCCTATGAAATGGTTTTTCGTACTCTGCTGCCTCTTCTATAGACATATTATTAAAATCAATAACCCAGTCTAATTTTTGCAAGGGGTTTATTAAACTTTTACCATCGAGCATTGGTTTCAAAACATCTTTATTTTTCGGATTGGCATTTATCCATTCTTTGGCTTCTTCTTCAGAAATAACAAAACCTTTATTATGTAATTCACAAGACTGGAATGAAAAGTTTTTATTTGCCCCTAATCTTTTGGCAGAAGAAACAGATATTTCATTTTTCAGAGAAGTAGATATAAAACTGACTTCTCGATCATCTAAAAAATATTTTTTAGATTTCTCCTTTGCCCAATTAACTATACTTACATGAACAGCCGCATCACCAGACCATTCTTGTGTAGAAATAGCATTATGAATAAATCCACCCTGACTGACTATATAATCTAGACTTGCTTTTTTACCCGCTATTTGAGTTATAGAATTAGTACCTACTAAACCAGCTCTACCACTTTTGTTTAAATTATCAGCTGCTTTTCTAAACCAAAATACACACAAATCAGCTTGACCTTTTACATCAGTAAATTGTTGATATAATTTTTCTGTGTATTCATTTCCCAAGTCTCTTCTTAAATTTCTTCCACCCAAAAAGGGAGGATTACCGATAATTACATCCGCTTTCTGCCATTCAGTAAACAGCGCATCCTGACAAACAATATTATTATCTAAAGTATCCAAAGGCAAAGCCGGCTCAGTCAACTTTAAATTATCAATAGCAATCTTCCGCGCAATCATCAAAGTCACCCGCGCTAACTCCACCGCAAAGGGATTTGTATCCATCCCATAAAATTGTTGTGGTGTCACAAAACCCATTTGCTTTTGCTCATTAACAGACTTCCGACGCTGGGCAATTTTATCTAACAAAAGCATTTCAATTCGCTTTAATTCCTGATATGCCATATAGAGAAAATTCCCAGAACCACAAGCCGGATCTAACACCCGATAACTTTGTAATTCCAATTGCAAAGCCGAAAGTTCACCTATAGTCATAGCCTCTTCAATTCTTTCTTCCCAATATCTACTAATAGTTGGACGGACAATTTTCATAATGTCCGCTTCTGAAGTAAAGTGAATTCCGCGTGCATGACGCTCTTTTTTATCTACCGTTCCTTCAAACAAATTACCGAAAATTGCCGGACGTACTTTACTCCAATCTTCCCGCGCTGATACATCCAAAAAGTTCAATTCTTCCCGCGTCAAATCAATTCCATGAATTAGCGAAAATAAACCGCCGTTAAAATAATCTACCCCTTGATAACGTCCCGTTGGCGTAATTCCTGGCTGATTCATTTCCCGAAATAAACCACCCAAAACATCATAAGAACTTGCCCCTTTCATGCAATCCTGAACGCAGGAAATAAACATATCACGCGGTAATAATTGTCTATCCTCAGCAAACATCGCTAGCACGCATTGCAAAATAAACCGCTGCGCTGTCAACTTTTCAATTTTGCGCTTTTCCAACTCCAGCAATAATTCTCCCATGCGGCGTGCGGCGCGTTCTGTGACTACTAGCTGGTTATTTCTAAATACAGGAGTTTTTTCTCCTAATTCCATAAACGCAAAGGCTCCCGCCCTTTCTGGCAGTTGCTCTAAGGGAATTACATCTACAGGTGTATCTAGTTGGATATCAAAGTCAAAAATCCAGAATTCGTCAAAATTGCACAACAACACATAACGCGGACGATTTGGAACTAACCGCGTCCAATAATCAAAAGCCTGAGAATAATGCTTACTTAAATCTTCCCCGCGCTTCTTCATCTCAATTAATACGTGGGGTTTCCAGACCAAATCAGCAAAGCCGGTTTTACCCTTCTTGCTGCTTTTTTTTATCGCTTCTTCGTAACTCGCTCCCACTTCCAGCGCTCCCTCATGTCCAAACGCTCGAAAAAACCGATCTAGAA
>CASBQA010000007.1 GCA_949127635.1 Nostocales cyanobacterium PMM_0069
AGAAAAATATTATCTAGTTACTGCGCTTCGGTTGTCCCCAGCAATTTATAGTAAAGTTGTCTTTAAATATTAAACAAATATGAAAGCGATTACTCTGCTTGGTTCAACTGGCTCTATCGGTACTCAGACTTTAGATATTGTCTCCCAGTACCCAGAACAGTTTCGGATTGTGGGATTGGCATCTGGACGCAATGTAGAATTGTTAGCGGCTCAGATTCGGCAGTTTCGACCAAGTATAGCAGCGATTTGCGAAGAAGATAAATTACCCGCACTCAAAGAAGCGATCGCTGACCTCGATCCCCAACCAATTTTACTCGCTGGTGAGGCTGGAGTCATTGAAGTTGCTCGTTATGGTGAAGCCCAAACTGTTGTCACCGGTATCGTTGGTTGTGCTGGTTTGCTACCCACCATCGCTGCCATCGAAGCTGGTAAAGATATCGCTTTGGCAAACAAAGAAACTTTAATCGCCGGCGCTCCAGTAGTTCTACCGTTAATTGAAAAACATAAGGTAAAATTATTACCAGCCGATTCTGAGCATTCAGCGATATTTCAGTGCTTGCAAGGTGTTCCCAAAGGCGGTTTGCGGCGGATTTTGCTCACGGCTTCTGGTGGTGCTTTCCGTGATTGGGATGTAGCCAAATTAGCAGATGTCACTGTTGCCGACGCTCTCAAGCATCCCAATTGGTCGATGGGTCGGAAAATTACTGTAGACTCTGCCACTTTGATGAATAAGGGATTGGAAGTGATTGAAGCACACTTCCTTTTTGGGATGGATTATGAACATATTGATATTGTCATTCATCCTCAAAGTATTATTCATTCCTTGATTGAGTTGCAAGATACTTCAGTTTTAGCTCAATTAGGCTGGGCTGATATGCGCTTACCTTTATTATATGCTTTATCTTTTCCCGATCGCTTGCCCACTGATTGGCAACAACTAGATTTGGTAAAAGCTGGAAATTTAACTTTCAGAGAACCAGATCACGAAAAATATCCTTGCATGAAATTAGCTTATGCGGCAGGTAAAGCTGGGGGATCTATGCCTGCGGTGTTAAATGCTGCAAATGAACAAGCTGTAGCGTTATTTTTAGATGAGAAAATTCACTTTTTAGATATTCCTCGCTGTATTGAATCGGTATGCGATCGCTTTTCTGCTGATAACTCTGCCAATCCTTCTTTAGATGATATTGTGGCAGCTGATAAATGGGCTAGACAAGAAGTTTTAACCGCAACTGAAAATTTAGAAAAGCAGTCACGTATCATTTCTCTGCGATAACCAGATTAATAGCTAATAAAATGTAAAGACGTTCCGCCAGAACGTCTCTACGACATGTTATTAAATACTTGATAAAAAGTTACGTTGCATACCCTTTTTTCCAACGTTTTCCAGTATATTAGGCGCAGGACAATTATATTAAAAATGCCCAAGGATAAAAAGCTCGATTATTGCTCTCGCCAGATTAAATTTGAAACCGTATTTTCAGATTAGTCCGCGCAGGCGGACTTTGTTTATGTAGCCGCGACTTCAGTCGTCGGGGCTTCTTGGGTGAAAGAGCGATCGCCACAATAATTGTTACTAAGTGTAAAACTTTATCTTTCTCAACACAAGACTTTTTTTAAGGGTAATTATTAAGGAATTAATAATATGTTAATTGCTTTAATTGTAGCGTGGATAGTATTTACAATATTAGTGAAGATAGTAAAAACGACCGTCAGCAGTGCAATAATTATTGCGGCGATCGTTGTTTTATTACAAATAAGTTATGGCATTACTCCTCAAGATATTTGGAATCAAATAATTCACTTGCCTCAAAGTCTATCTCAAATACAAGGTGGTAAATAACGGTTAAAAATACCGTCCACCCCCCACAGGCACTTACAGGCACCCACAGGCACCCACAGGCACACACAGGCTGTAAGCCTGGGGCTATACGGACAAAGGCTGCCTTCGCAGCCTTATCATCTTAGCCTGCGAAGGCAGGCTTCGTTCGTATAGCCGCACCCTTCTAGGGTGTCGGCGATAAATTTGCATATTCCACTAACAACTAACAACCAATCAATTATTCATCGATCCCGAAAGCCTCGCTAATGCATCTTGAACAGTTGTAGGCAACTGACGCATAATTTTACCTCTTTCTTTGTCCACTGCAACTAATGTCACCTTGGCAGTAACGTATAACTCTTGCCTATCTGGTGATTCAATTGCATAATCCCAATTAATACGCACACCAGTCACTTCACTCATGCGCGTTCTGACGACTGCTGTCATACCTAAGCGAATTGCCCGATGATAGCGCAACGACAAATCTACAACTGGTAAATCACATCCTAAAGCAACTAAATCAGCAAATTCAATGCCTATAGATCGCAAACATTCTATTCTTGCTTCTTCCAACCACGCAATATAAGAACCGTGCCACACAACACCTGAATAATCCGTGTGGTGGGGTTGCACTCTGATCAGATATTCATACCAATTCTCAAATGCCCTCAGAGTTGGAGTGTCAAGGGCACTTGTTGGCGATAATTGTGGTTGATTTGATTTTTCTTCAGACATTTTAACTTTTCTTAACAAATGTAATAGTATAAAAATTACTTGTTCTGTACAATTTAATAATTGAAAATTAACACTCACCTTATTTGGTGAGGGTTTTCCTATGCGCCCTCATTTTTATTATTTCAGTTTTGCTATTGCTAGTTTACTTCTTTTCCCAGGTTTCGGGACAGCATTATCAGCAAATAAACCAGTAAATTTAAATTTAACAAAACAGTATAATTACCGAGAAAGCGCTCAGGCATTACCTCAGAAAAATAGCCAATTAGAAGTTAAGCGGCTAAATGCAGAGGCAATTAAACTATTAGGTGCAAATCGCTCTGAGCAAGCATTGCAGACATTGGAAAAAGCGCTATTACTGACCACAGACACTGGACAACGCTGGTGGGAAGCAGTGACACTAAACAATATTGGCAGAGTGTACCAAAAGCAAGGTCAGTATTCACCAGCACTTAAATATTACGAGCAAGCTTTATTCATTAACAGAGAATTAGACGATCGCGTTCAACTTGGCAAAACCTACAGCAACATCGGTTATCTTTTCGATGTTCAAAATAGACCAGATTTAGCAGTTTTTTTCTACAAACATTGTCTCATCAACCGCGAGATCGCACGTCTTGTACCAGCAGCGCTAGGAGTAGAACCAGATGCTTACAGCATAACTGTTGCCCAAACATATCGTACTTTGGCTGAAAGATTACTAAAAGCGCAGGGACACATTTCCCAAGCGCAGCGAACTATGGATTTACTCAAAGTCGAAGAATTACAGCAATATCTCCGGAATATAGCTGGAAATCGACGCACTGCCAAAGGTATTGAAATATCCCCACAGGAACAACCAACCAAACAAAAGTTAGATCAAACTCTCGGTGATGCTGTTGTTATGGGTCAAGAACTGACAAAATTACGTCAGATTTCTCCGGAAAAGCGATCGCCTCAACATAAACAACGTATCGCCCAACTTGTAACAAATCAACAACAACTGTTGGATCGATTTAACAATTTTATCAATAGTCCGGCGGTAAGATCCCAAATAGAACATATTAACCGCACAAGCAGACGCCAAAATTTAGATTTGGAGAGTCTTAACGAAATTCGGGATAATTTGGCACGATTACCCAAAAAAAGCGTCCTCATCTATCCACTAGTTTTACAAGATA
Source organism: Nostocales cyanobacterium PMM_0069 (assembly GCA_949127635.1). Lineage (GTDB taxonomy): Bacteria > Cyanobacteriota > Cyanobacteriia > Cyanobacteriales > Nostocaceae > Hassallia. The sequence goes on from CASBQA010000007.1 coordinate 3,715, forward strand.
GCTTGGAATTGGTACTGGTAACTTCTGATTCACCACCAATTCATCGTACCGTGCCTGTCAAACGCCAAAAACTAAACGAAACAATATTAGCTTTCCGTCAAGCTTTACAATCTCCCAGTCAAAATGCCAAAAAACCTGCAAGTCAGTTGTATGACTGGCTAATTAAACCGATAGAAAAGGAATTGAAGCAAGCTGGTACACAAACTATAATTTATGCACCAGATGAACAGTTGCGCTACATTCCTCTTGCTGCTTTATATGATGGCACGCAATGGCTAGTGCAGCGCTACAGCATCAATCACATCACTGCTGCCAGCTTAACTAATTTCAACACCCAACCCGAATCTAAATTGCGGATTTTAGCTGCTGCCTTTACCAAAGGTAATTATGAGATTAGAGTTGGTAATCGAAAGTTTTCTTTTTCCGGTTTGCCCTTTGCAGCACAGGAAGTGCAAAGTTTGGCAAATATCGTTTCCGGAACCAAGAAAATTTTAGATGATGCCTTCAGCCTTGCTGCCACTGTGCCACAATTGGATGACTATACGGTTGTCCATTTTGCTACTCATGCCGCGTTTGTGACGGGTAGACCAGAAAACTCTTTTATTTTATTTGGAAATGGCGATCGCATCAACTTGCGAGATATCGCCACCTGGTCATTGCCCCGTGTGGAATTGGTAGTATTAAGTGCCTGCGAAACTGGCTTGGGAGGCAAATTAGGCAATGGTGAAGAGATTTTGGGCTTTGGCTATCAAATGCAAAAAACCGGCGCTAGGGCAGCGATCGCTTCGTTATGGGCTGTGGATGATGGCGGTACAGAAACTTTGATGAGTGCTTTTTATACTTTGCTAGCTACGAGTAAGTTACCAAAATCTGAAGCTTTAAGACAAGCACAAATTGCTTTAATTACAGGAAAATCGCCTACGATAAAACAGCAAAACGGCAGTAACAATATATCCGCTCCCGTTGCCGGTAGCCTCAATCATCCTTACTATTGGGCACCCTTCATTTTGATTGGTAATGGGTTATGATAGCCCAACCGAAAAACCTGAATTGCTTATAGGGGGAAAGGGAAAAAATTTCATGAGTTGCGGACATGATATAAATAGACCCAGGGTCTTGCCGAGCCATTTATGTGGGCGGATTTCCCGACTTGAGCAATAGTAGAGCGGATTCCCTAATTGTCGCACAGGAGCGTAGCAGAACCGCCCATCCGACTGCTCACCAATTGCCAATTACCTCTTAGCAATTTCCAAATTGACATCTACACAAAGGTAAATTTTCTAAATACCCCATTAGACACAGACATTTTTAACACTTCTTGGCTAGAGTTTTGTTACCTGTAGAAGTTTGCGTAGGTTGCTTGACAATATTGGCAAGTTCCTGTAGTTGGTTGATTGCTTCTGCACCTTCCAACTTCATTAATTCGCGATCGTCCCGCATCTCAGTCCAAGTGATCCCATAATCAGACACCAAAAAGCGAATCAGATGATTGTCGCCCAAGCTAACCATAAACGAACCACTATTCATCTGGTCGCCGCAGGTATAGCAAGACGCAGGATATCCACGTCGCTCAAGCACAATTGCCAAGGCTTGCAGGTTCATTACCAAGTCTTGAACGAATTGCCGATGTTGTTGCGCTAGTCTTAGAAACACGATTTTCCTCCAAACACCACTATCATTTGATTGAAATTTATATTTTCTTTAGATTTTCTCATCAACTGGTATTGTAGACTATTCATTACAATTCCCAAAGAGATGTTGAGTTTTTGAATGCCTACCTTGCTTAGGGTAGTGCATAACTCGTTGGCGTTACGTATCAAAATATTCAGTTTGCAGATGCAAAATATCAGACAGAATAGAGAATCTTTATCTTATCCTCATACTCTTGTGTCAAAGTAGATGCTTACTTGAGACAATCCGCTTTAAGAGTAGCGCAAATTTCAAACAAGTCAACTACGCAAAAGTTACATATCATATCTTTTTCGCGAATTTACAGCCAGATTTTTGATTGGCATAAGGTATCACGCCTTTTTACGTCTTCTGATTAAGTTTTTATAAGGTGGTTAGCTTGTACTTTGGCAAGACTTCGAGAAAGCGATCGCTATACTATACGTCTAACTTGGCAGGTAATCTGGTAAATTGTCGGTTTCAGGTAGGGCTGAATCGATAATTTTCAGTTTTTACCGTCCGCAATCAAGGTAAAACCTTCACAAAGTAAGACCTATCGGGAAGTTAAAGATAAGTCTCATCTAAAACCCAAAACCTCTGGTCTTATCACTGAGAATAAGTTAAGTCAAAAACGCCATGTTGCCATTTAGGCAGGTTTTTCAGCCTTTACACGAGATTTTGAGAAACAGTTGCATAAAATACAAAAAGTTTTGTTACTGGGTTAAGTAAACAGTAGTATTAGATACAAAAATTTTTATTTTTATCAGACTTACCCAACAAAACAAAAAAAGACAGCTTCGTTGCTTGAGCTGTCTTTTATCTAAAAATTATCTGAAACTAGATTTAAACAACTTGCCACCAACCGAAAGCAGGACCAATAAAACGGATTGTTATCCAGCCGATAACTGTAAGGATAATGCCAATCCAGGCACCTTTAGTAGTCCATTGGACAAATTGTTCGGATTGAGTTTTGGTAATGGGAACCCACGGCAAGATGCGAGTTTCTTGACCGTATTTTTCTCCCATAGAAGTTTTACGACGCTTTGCTTCACCCATAATCAGTAATTCAAAGTTCCAAAATTTTCAAAATTTTTAGTCCCCAATGCCGATGATAACTTTTGGCGAAGATGGCGATCGCTTCTGCTTGACAAAACGTAAATAGCCAATAAGATTATATAGAATTTTCTTCTACTTCAGTAGAAAATAGACTGGGATCAAGATAGTTAATACGTGCTAGGGGACTAAGGGCAGCTAAAACTTGAGTCCCGTAACTACGATTTACCACACGAGTGTCAAGTAAAGCAACAATACCTTGACTTTCTCGCACTGGAGCGATCGCCCGTTGCAATTCATTTAAAGCAGTCGGCAATAAATATAAACGAAACCAATCTTGATGCGATCGCTTATAATAATCTACCCTGCCAGCCACCAACGGATTTTCTAAAGATGGCAAAGGCAAAGTTGCAATAATTAAAAGCCTCGGTGAAGGCAATACACCTTGATGTTCTCGCCAAAATTCCCAACCACTGACCAAAATACCATTTTCGTCCAAACAGGTTTTTTCTACCTGCACCCGCGAACCAAACTCAGATGCCAAAATTGCCCCGACTTGAGCCTTTAATGGCACATCCCCCACCAGTATGACTATCAACCCTGGTGCAGTCGCACTTAAACAAAGCAGCGTCCGGACTTTGTGAATAAAAGCTGATTGAAATTCCGGCGTATTCGGTAGAGGTAACTTATGCGGCAAATATAATTGAATCGCTTCTGTTTGGCTATCAGAAGAGAACTTCAAGCAAGTTAAATCACCCAACCCCAAACGCGCTTTAAAAATAGGAGCCTCAGTTTCAGGTTCTAAAGCGCTACCAATCAACACCACCGGTTGCCGACTCCATATCGGCATGAGAATTTTCCCTAATTCAATTGGAGCGTAATGTAAAGAAAATAAACCTTGGCGACGGGCAATAGTCCCCCAGAAAAGAAAAGTGGGGGAGAGGGGGGAAGAAGAATTTTCATCAATGTTTTGAAATTGCTCCCAGAAGTGTTTCCACACATCTGGAAGCGTAGCTGGATCTAAAGCCGAATGAAGACGGCTGAGAATTTCTGCTTCCGGCTGAGAAATCAGATAACATTCGTAAGGATTCGCTGGATGCAGGAACAGTTCCCGTGTCAACTGTACCCTTACCTCGCGAATTAGATCAACTTGATATGGGCAAGCTAGCATCAACTGATCCCAGTCATGGGGTTGAATTTCTCTTTTGAGTTGATGACGCACCCAATCTTCAAGATCGTCCACACCATCAATAATTGTGGGAATGCCTACGGGAAAATCATCTGTAAAAGCTAGTTGCGCTTTTAACCAAGCCTCAGGGGAAGTGAGAAACAGTCCTTGGAACCCATCTTTGGGGAAAGCGTCGCCGATTCTAATCGGTTTGCCGACTTGCAACCACTGCTGTAGTCGGGGAATTTCCACTTTTGCAAGGCGTTGTTGTACGCCTTCCGGGGCAACAATAATTACAGGACCATGCCACATTAATGCGGATGCTACAAAACTAGTGCGATATCGCCCTTGATAACCACAAACCGCCCCGACTTGCATTAAGGCGCTACGTCCGGTACGCAAGGTGCGTGCCACCAACCTTGCCATCGTCAAATGATGGGGCCAGGAAGGGAAACCCGCCTGCGATCGCAAAAAGTTATGTAGTGACAAATGAACTTCTGCCTCAATCACACGCTTTTATCCCCATACAAAGTAATTTTTACCTACAAAGCCCCACTTTTATCACGTTGTTATTAGTTAGTTGTTATTAGTTATTAGTTAGTGGTTAGTAGTTGGATTTTAACCACGCTCTTAGTACGGGCGCTTTTTACCCACTATCCACTATCCACTAGCCACTAACCACTATCCACCAACCATTAACCAATTTCCCGTTCATTATGCCTACATACAAAGGAATTTCCAGCGAAGCCTTCAGGCATCCACTGGATCGCCAAGCCGAGGAAGCTTTGAGAAATTTACCCGGATTTGATTTGATTGCTCGTAAATTTGTGGAATTTGTCTACGAACGCCCTCAGTTAGTCTATCTAATGGGCAACGCCATCCAAGTCGGTCCGCGTCAATATTCCACTATTTACCAGATGTTTCGGGAATCCGTGCGAGATTTGGATATAATCTCTGAACCTGCACTGTTTGTCTCACAAAATCCCGAAGCAAATAGTTATGCTTTGGGGCAAGAGCATCCTTACATAGTCATAAACACAGGGATTTTAGACTTACTGAACGAAGCCGAGATTCGGGCGGTGCTAGCCCATGAACTGGGGCATATTAAATGTGGTCATACTATTTTAATTCAAATGGCGATGTGGGCAATGAGTGCCGCTAATGCCTTAGGTAGGTGGACTTTTGGTGCTAGTAATTTTGTTACACCAGCTTTGATGTATGCCTTTTTTGAATGGCGACGTAAAGCCGAGTTATCCGCCGATCGCGCCGCGCTTTTGGTGACGGATGATTTAAATACGGTAATGTCTTCGATGATGAAAATAGCTGGCGGTAGCAGCAAATATGCCCACGAATGCAGTTTACAAGAGTTTATCCGTCAGTCAGAAAATTATCAGGCTGATGAAGATGTGCTTAATCAAGTGTATAAATTTTTAATGTATAACGGCGCACAAGGCGAAATGCTCAGTCATCCTTTCCCGGTTGAGCGCTTACATTATCTACGTGAGTGGGCAGTATCAGAAGAATATCAGCAAATCAAGAAAGGAAATTATATGCGATCGCCTGCTGAAGGCGCCGTCAATGTTGGAGCACAAACACCGCAAAATCAAGAAGCAGAAAATTTACGCCAGAAAATTGAAGAATTGCAACGAGAAATTAACAAAATGAAAAAAGGGACTAGGGACTAGGGACTGGGGACTGGGGATTAGGGACTAGGGACTGGGGACTAGGGACTGGGGAC
>CASBQA010000008.1 GCA_949127635.1 Nostocales cyanobacterium PMM_0069
GATCGCAAATGACGCATTCCTCCAAATCCTAGCAGCCAAACTAGCAATATAATCGAGTGGATGCAAAATATTGTCCACAGACAACCGGTCAATGCATAGGCGATCGTACAGGCTAAACCCAACAATGCCGTTAATGCGAGGAAAACTGGTTGAAAAAAGGTGGGCATTCCCGCTTTATAAAAGGTTTTGGCATTGAATGGGTGATAAAGGACAAACAGCAGTAAACAAAATGCTGCCCACAATGACCATATCATCCAGTTGACTAGTTCTATGGGGTGGGGAAGCATCAAAACGCGAAATATTAACTCTTCAAAAAAAGCGGGAATTATCGACGCTATTAATCCTGTAAATAGCTGGTTAGGTAAGTTAATATGTGAAAAATTAAAGCGCAAAAATCCGGTTAAGAAGCCTAACGGTAAAGCGATCGCACTATAAATCAATAATGTCACCGTTATTATCAGCCAATCTCGTAGATTGGGTATGACAAAAGACCCTAAAACACGATTGAATAGAATCGGAAACGGTGCAACATTGGTAAAAGGAAGCTTCAACTTACCAAGTACTGCTGTTGCTTCCTCTGGAATAATATCCTGCTGCCATCCGCCAATTTGGTTGCTTCGCAGAAACCAGAGTTTCGCATTTTGGCTTAAGAAAATACTAGCGAGTTCATCGTGCGCTTGTCGGGGTAACATTGTTCGCCAACTCGTCAGAGCAGCCCAAATGCTACGCTTTTGAGATAAGCTTGGCTCTTCTTCATTACCGATTCCACCTAAAGCAGATGCATTGTTTTCCCAGTCACCACGGACTATCCCCAAAGGACTCAATTGCCGTTCTAAAGATGAACCGAGAGAAACTAACTTTTGAAAGCGCAAAGTTTGGGGATCGTCAGGATGAGCGTTAAGCCACTTTTGAATTGCCGGGTTTGAAGTAACTCGTTGTTCAATGACTTTCAAGGTAATGTAAAGTGCTTGATTGGCATCTTGAACGCAAGAAGTAGCGGGGCTAACTGTAGCACTTCCTGTGCCATCTCCGACTCGATAGCGAGCCATCATAATTTGCAACTGCCGGGTAAATTCCTGCAAGGGTGAAAGCTTAATGCCATCAAAATTATAATCTTGCGTCACAGGTTCAAACTTGACGACAATATCAGAAACAGGTCGCGTTGCAGCCCATCCCCATCGAAAGTCACCCATATAGTCTGCCCAGTGGTGTGTCCCGGATATCACCCCATCAAGACCGTGAGCGTAAACCTGATGATATTTTATGTCAAACCGTAACTCTTGGGTGAAGGGGTCGCGAACTACTTCAGCTACCCCAAAGGCAAAGTGTCCGGGGACAGTGTTTGCTAAACCCATCAACCCACTTATTTCACCTTGTTTGCCACCAATACCGCCAAATAGGTGCATGACGATCGCTTTATCTCCTGGTTTCCAGTTTGATAAGGCTACCAGTGGTTGGGCTACTGTCGGATCAACCAAAACTGTTTCAATTTTACCTTTGTTTAGCTCAGTATTGCGCCAATTATCTACTTTAATGTATTTTAGCCCTGGGGATGTTCCCAACAATACGCGGTCTGGTTCTATTTTAAAGAGCGATCGCGGTGCTACTGCTTGAACAACAAACATACCTTTGGCATCTCTTGCACCGTATATATACCACCCTTCTTTGCCTGCGGGGGATGCTTCAATTTGGCGGGGAGTAAATGAGAAAAATGCCCGTGAATCTAAAATTTGTTGGGGAATTCTGACTGTTCCTTCTGGTCCGTCAAAGTTACCGGATGCCGGATTGTAATGACGAATGCGGAAGTATTCGCTCGGACACGGACGCCTTCCCGGACAAAATTTCGGAGCAGGGTAGGTGCTGTTTGCTACTTCTGGCTTGAGAATTTTTACTAACGCATAAAAGCGTCCAGTTGCCTGGGCTGGTTCTTGCTCAATTTGCAGAACTGGTTTACCATCACTACCAGCCACGACATCGGCACGGTCTAAGGTGACAATCATATCATCATTGGGTCTCGCACCAGCCAGTGACTGTAGCGGTCCGACATGAAGACGTCCGTCGAGACGATTTGGATGGATTATGCCTATATTTTGACTTTTGATGGCGCCAGGAGTAAAACGCACATCTCTAGTTGTTGATTTTACGTAAGAGTTTAACTCTGGCTTGTTTTTCCATTCCAAACGAACGACTTGACCGATGAGGTTTTGCGCTTGTGCTGGTGCATGTTGAACTAGTAACCACGACCAGTCCCCAGGTAAGCGCATCTGTTCAAAGGTGGGTAGGATTAGTTTTCCTACCCATTCACCAACTGGTCGGTAGAGTTTTAGGTTTTCGTTATTGCTGACTGGGTAAAATTCCGGCTGATTAAATTCTTGCCGTCTATGAATGGCGTAATTGCTTTCCCGTTTGGCTGCTTGTTGCGGTCGGGGGTAAAATAGAAAGATTGCGATCGCACTGACAATCAAGAGTAATAATAAACTCCAAAATCGTAACTTTCGCACTTTGTTTACCCTCGGTTTAATTTTTGATTCCTTGCCCTGCATAGAAGCTATATTGTTTGTTTTTACATAGCATCAGCGAAAATGCGGAGCAAGTGCAAGTTTTTTATTTCATCTTAATATTTGGGTTACACACTTGGGAAAGTTGCAATTTAAATTACTCAGTATCGACATCTACACCAAGCGATCGTAATCTTGCCTTTAACTTTTCTACCTCTGCTTGTGCTTGTTCTGCGCGTTGACGTTCTTGTTCTGCTTGTTTTTCTGCTTGCTGCCTTGCAACAACTTCTTGTCGTAGTGCCTGTGCTAGTTCGTCAGGAATCAGCAGCTTTTCTCCCGTATCCTCTCGATAAAAATTAATTAGCCGTCCTTCAGCTTGTAAGCGCAACTGTAACGGTTCGCTACGATTATCAGATATTGTCTCGTAAATTTCACCCCGCAAACGATAACCGCGTAATTGTTCTTCTTGCCACTCGCTTTTGGGGTCAAATAGCCAGTATTCCTTGACTCCTAACTGTTCATAAAGAGTCTTTTTAAAGATTTGGTCTTGATCCTTATACCATTTCTCTATGAAGATGCGCCTAATTTAGCCCACGCAGGTGGGCTTCGTTCCTTTAGCCCCAGGCTTCCAGCCTGAGGGCGTTATGTGCAGCCTCACATAGAATTGGTATTAGTACCACTGGATGTCATTTCAAAAATGACACTGGGTACTTGACCTTCTTCCCAAATTTTATAATTGTCTCGACCTCCTGGGGTGACATCAAAAATCACCATCACGTCTGGAGCTACCCGCAATTTAGGATATCCCTGAGCATAATACATAAATTGATTTGCTAAAACAGTTGCCTGAGTTTCTGCTAAATACTGTTTTAATACTGCCAGGGGTAGTTTTTCACTCTCCCCCCTAAAACAAGAGTTTGCAGGGTAAGTAAAACTAGGGGTGTCCATCATATGGTAATGTAA
>CASBQA010000009.1 GCA_949127635.1 Nostocales cyanobacterium PMM_0069
CTTTTTCCATTTATCACTTCTGAAGTAATACCCTTAGAACCAAAAATGTCTACTAGGTCTTTCTGTTTTAAATCTCGTGCCAGTATCAATTCATGCAATACATCATGAGGAGTTGCAGCTTTCAATTGATAGTGTTTCTTTTCATACTGTTCAATTACTGTTACTAACAACTGTAACACTTCAACTTGTTCTGCTGTTAAGTTTTCGCCCAAATCCATGAGTTTTTCTACCTCATTTAATAAACGTTTGTACTCTTGGGCACTATCAATTACTCGTGGCAAAGTTTCGGCAAGCAGCTTAATGTATTCTTCTCTATCCAATGTGCTAGTCATATCAACCCCCTTGGGGTGGAATATCTTAATTTATCTAAAGACACGGTAATCCCGTATCTTTAGATTAGATGAATCAAGCTAATCTTGCTAGACTAGCAAAGCACCAAATTCACAAAATGTACATTATTTTTTCCATTTTCCTTCGTCATACTCACTATGCTTTAATACATATTTAATATCAATAACTTTGACTATATAGGTAATCTTAGTAATTAGTCTATATTTATTTCCTCCTACATTAAAGACCGTATAGCCATCTACAAAATCTGCATGAGGATAGACTTGCTTTACATCCATAATATGTTTCCACTCTGCTTGTTCAGCAATCTGACTCCATGCATCAAGAGGAACTTCAGCATCGGAATAAATTGTACTGAATTCAACGAGTTTTTCGATGCCAATGACACGCATCATTCAAATCCTCCTTGTGTTGGGATAAGTATGCTATGCCACTAACCTTTAGTACTGTAGCTCAAACATACACTAGCCTCCGCTTAACAACTTCATTTATGTTCTCATTTTGAGAACTGGTTGTCAAGCCCCTGTGCAACTGTTTTTTCTGATGCATTCCAGTTAGCAAATAAAGTGCGTTAGTGTCATTTAACACACCTTACATATTTTGTTGCAAAGCAGTTCTAGGTTAGTGTTGCATTATTCCCAGCTATAATTAGCAAGTTTGCCCAAAAATAAAGCTGTACCTACAGCGTTGACGGCTAAAGTTAAACCATCATTTAACGAGTCGATAAAGCGTCTCTTTTGTCTTTCTGGTGTTTGCTTAACTTCTTCAATAGCTGCATTATCTTCTTCTAAAGACAAGATATCTACACCGGAAGAATCTGATGTAGATGTACTTTCTTGGTGTTCTAAATTATCTTGAGTTTCTTCAAACGTAGATAATGCTTTGCCTTTTTGAAAAAGTTGAGTTACTATTTGATTAGATAAAATCCGAATTTGTTCTTCAAACTCAACTTGACTCACCTCACTCATTACCACCGCAGAGTTAATAATTTCTGTTTGACTAACTAAGTCTTGCTCTTTTTCGTGACTTGTGGGTGACATTCCTAATTCTACTTCAATGTCAATAGGCACTTTTAACATTAAAGAGACATGAAGTTTGTTACCTTCTAAACGGCAGTTAGGTTCGGGTAAAGTTGGCATAAGTTTAAACAACTTCTAGAGTTTTTATATTTCAATTTGTACAATCAACAAAAAAGTTATCAAAAACGAGGTTCACCACCCTGAAAAAGGGTGGCGATCATGTTTCCCAATCAAACAACTAACTCATCTCTGCTGATTGTAATACATCTTGTGCAGCTAATTGTTTTGGTTCACATTCATTTTGAGGATAACATACGGGTGACTTTGCCCGAACTTCTGGCTCGATTAATAAATCCGGCTCTAGGAAAATGGGCAATCTCTGCTTCACAGAAGGCACTGGAGTTATGTAAACTTGGGGATTGATAGTGATGGGAATATTCAATTTGATGGGAACTGTGAATTCGCATTCGCAGTTATTTGCAGGTTTTTGTTGGTAGGTAGCCATTAGTTGCAATGTTTGTTGGTTTATAATTGGTTGACTATTTTGCTTGCTGACAAGATTTATTTCACTCGTAACTGTTGTTAATTACAACCGTTTTGGGGATAACACACAGGTGCATTTGCCCGAACTTCTGGTTCGATTAACAAATCTGGTTCGAGGAAAATAGGTAATCTCTGCTTAACAGAAGGTACTGGAGTTATGTAAACTTGGGGATTGATAGTGACGGGAATATTCAGTTTGATGGGAACTGTAAATTCGCATTCGCAGTTGTTAGGATTCGGTTGGTAGATAGCCATAAGTTGCACTAGTATTGATTTACAAGTTGTTTGAATTAACTATTTCAGTTAGGCTGAAGGCAATGTATGTTGAGCAGGTAATTGCTTGGGTTCGCAGTCATTTTGGGGATAACACACAGGTGCATTTGCTCGCACTTCTGGTTCAATTAACAAATCTGGTTCTAGGAAAATGGGCAATCTCTGCTTGATAGAAGGTACTGAAGTTATGTAAACTTGGGGATTGATAGTGATGGGAATATTCAATTTGATGGGAATTGTGAATTCGCATTCGCAGTAGTTTGCAGAATTTTGTTGGTATGTAGCCATAATTTTTAGTTCCTTTGGTAGTGAATAAATCGTTGATTTAGAAGGTTGAGTTTTTTTGTTTCCCTTCTTATCCTTAATATGTGTCGCAAATTCAGCTTATGCAGTAATTAAATTTTTAAAGCATAAAAAATAACTCAAATGCTTGTTATTCAAAGCTTTCAGAATTACATATTTGTAACAAAAGCTTAATCTTACTGACTATTAGACATCTCCATAAATTAATGATGCGTTACCTGAAACCCTTGTAGAGACGCAAAATTGAACTTTGTCCCGCTTCGCTAACGCGTCTTTACATTGTTTTCTGGAGATGTAATCATGCAAAAACCGGGTTGATGATTGCAATTCTCAAACAATCCCGGTTACTGTTGGTTTAATTTTTCTTGAGAGAAAATAGTTATGTTGATTTGAGAGGAATAATGCCTCGATCAAAAACGCGGTTATCAATGCCGATCGCACTAATTTCTATTTTATCTGCATACACTTCATATGCCGCAAAACTCAAATTGCTGGTAGAATATTCAGTCCATTCGTTTTTGCCTACAGGACGATTACCCGCACCGGCACCACAAATTATATAAGTCGTTCCATTAATGGCACGAGTACGCTCATAATGGTGTTCGTGACCGTTGATATAAAGCTGAACCCCATATTTTTGGAAGAGGGGAGTGAAAGTTTGAATAAAAGTTGGATTACTTCCATAAACACCTGACGCATAAATTGGATGATGACCAAAGACTACTTTCCAAGTTGCTTTAGAGCGACTTAATTCTTGCTGTAACCAAGAAAGTTGATTTTTCCAGTCAGCATTGCCGTTGGTATCTAACGCGAAAAATTGCACAAGTCCACGGCTAAAAGTGTAGTAGCGTCCTTTCATATTAAAGCCGGGATATTCAAGTTGCTTTTCGCCGTTTGCCGTGCGAATATCATGATTGCCTAAACAAGCTTGAAATTTGACGTTTTGTTTGAGCAAAGATGCGTAGGGACGTTCAAAGACTTCGCCGATTTTTTCTATTTCACCATTAGTATAAATGTTATCTCCAGCCAAGACTATTAAATTGTAAAGATTTTTGCTGTGATAATTCGTCATCGCTTGAGCGACATTATACTGTCCTTTTGCACCGGTTCCTGTATCTGCGACAGAAACAAAACGCAATAATAAGTCTTTTTTCGCAAACTTGGGGTTAATTTGACGACTGAAGCTTTTGCCAGCATAAATAATTGATGCCAAGGCACTCAAACTAGAGAATAATAAAAATTGTCGGCGTTTTAGGCTCATAGTTAACTCAATTTAAAATGAAGCAAGTTTATAAACAACTCATACCAAGTTGTACATCATAACCTCACCCCGACAAAGCTGTGCTTTATCTCCCCTCTCCTTATTAAGGAGAGGGGTAGGGGGTGAGGTGTAAGTCATGAACGCAACTCGGTATCATCAAGTGAGTCCAGTCGGCGGGAACGGTTTCCGTTCCGTCGAACTGGCGAACCCGAAGGGTGATAGATTAAGGCTGAAGACGCACTACCTATAAGAATTTATCCCGTTTAAGTCGCATCGCGCTGTAACGTCAGGAAACTTTCATGTCACAAGACAACCCGAATTCACAACCACCACGCAACAAACCAGAACCTCAACCGAGTCAATCGTCATCCAGACAGCGACGAACTCAAATACAGCCATTTTGGAAAGCGCAAACTATCAAACTTCTGCGTGGAACAATTGGTGCTTTAGAAGGTGCGGTGGACAAACTTGAGACACAACCGGCACCCGGTACTAAGCAAACTCCTAGTTTCTGGGGTCGAATTGTAGCAAAAATTCGCTCTTTGTTACCAGCAAATTTGTCAGCAAAGCTGTCAGATACAGCTTTAACTGGTATCATTGCCGCAATTTCGGTAATTTTGATTTGGACAACTTCAACGGTGTTAACAAATAAACCGACTGAAGTCGCAACTGTTCCCCCGGTGGAAGAAACACCATCCCCAACTATAACTACCCCACCACCAGAAATCATACCAGAACCGCAGCCAACAGCAGAAATTACGCTAGAACCGAAACTGACACCGGAAGCAATACCGGAAGCAATACCGGAAGCAACACCGGAAGCAATACCGGAAGCAATACCGACGCCAATATTAGAATTGACACCAGAAGAACAACTGATTGTAGCAATTCAAAATCAAGTAGGAGAAATTAGCGATCGCTTTGCCGAAGGTCTTATAAAATCTATTCAAGCCAACTTTAGCACCAGCAATCTCATTGTCAAAATTACTGACAATTGGTACACTTTGAAAGAATATCAACAAGATAAACTAGCTGCCGATATTCTCCAACGCTCGAAGGAATTGGATTTCAGCCATTTAGAAATTACCGATTCTCAAGATAAATTGGTAGCGCGCAACCCCGTCGTCGGTACTGAAATGGTGATTTTTAAACGACAAATTTAGAGGTTTATTCTTAATAGACTACTAGAGTTATTTGTTAGTGGTGAGAGATTGCTTTTGTCGTGATAAGACTTGTCGGAGTTCCTCAAACGTTTTCATCACATTTCATCCTTGCAAAACTTCAGCAGCAGTTAACTGAAGATTAGCAAAAATTGAAGAGGCGATCGCACTTTCTCCCTGATAAACTCGCTCATCATAAAATCCCTCTACCCATTCCAAAACCGTCACCTTTTGGGCAATAGGATCAACAATCCAATACTCCGCAATTCCCCGTGCGGCATACTCCGAACGCTTATAACGATAATCCCGGCTTTCCTGATTCGGACTCACCACCTCAACCACCAATAACGGTGGTGGCATATCCATCAAAATTAGAGAGCGTGTAGCACCTTGCATTACCGTCGCTAACTCTTCTGAATACACCACCAAATCAGGCACACGTACCCCCACCATTCGGCTATTCACAGCAATTTCTGTTTTCATTCTTAACCGATTATATGGAATACCTAATTTCAGAAAATAGGCGACTAAAAACATTGCTATCCGACAATTTAGCTCACTTTCAGAAGGCATTTGAATTAATTCTCCATTTTCTAATTCATATAAATTATCCGTCCCATCGTCATAATTAAGGAATTCTTCAAAGGTCATCTTTTTAGCGGCTGCAACTGTCATTGCTTTTTTCCCAATAGTTAGCTTGTATTGATTATTTTAACAATGCCTCCAATTTCTCCATTCTGTAAAGACGTTCCAATGGAACGTCTCTACATCAGTGCGGATTGATACGCTTTAACTTGCAAATCTATCCCGGTAATTGCAGTACCCACAACAACAGCAAATGCTCCTACTTCTATTGCTTGACGAGCCATTTGAGGTGAGGAAATACCACCTTCACAAATTGCGGGAATGTCTAATTCTACCATCTGCTTGAGGAGTTCCCAGCCAGGGGGAGCAAGATGTTTAGTTGCAGCAGTGTATCCAAAAAGCGTTGTCCCTACAATGTCAGCACCAGCTTTTGTCGCTAAAATAGCCGCCTCAATTGTGTCCACATCTGCCATTACTGGTTTGCCTAATTCCTGATGAATCTGGGCAATAATATCATTAAGAGTTTCACCACCAGGGCGATTTCTCGTAGTTGCATCGATCGCTATAATATCCGCTCCCGCTTTTGCCACCGCAGACGCATGATGAAACTGTGGCGTAATGTATACATCAGTTCCAGCTATAACTTGCTTCCATAGCCCAATAATTGGCACTTTTACTTGTTCTCGCACGGCGCTGATGTGTGCCGGGGTATCGATTCTTACGCCAACTGCACCGTTATTCACAGATGCTTGGGCGATCGCTGCAATTACTCTTGGTTCATGCAGTGGGGAATCAACAGGCGCCTGACAGGAGACAATTAGTCCGTGACGTAGGATTTCTATTGACATGGAGAGGGGGATGGGGAGAAGGGGGCAAGACAAGTCTATTCTTTCAGAAAACAAGTTGTTTCGTTCAGAACACGAGCTTGTTCGTTCAGAAAACAAGTTGTTTCGTTCAGAA
>CASBQA010000010.1 GCA_949127635.1 Nostocales cyanobacterium PMM_0069
CCCGCCTACGCAGGTTTTGTCTGTGTAGCCGCGATTTTAATCGCTAATTCAGTTCTTTAATATCTATTTTTCCCAACCATTGCCGCACAAATTCCATCCCTTCTTCTAAAGAAATATTCGGTGTATAACCTAACTGATTTTTTGCTTTTTCAATGGAATAAGCATAACGTCGAGTTAAAAAATCTATAGATTCGGGTAAAATTTCTGGCTGTTTAGCTAACATTTTTTCTTGCAAACATTGCAGTCGAATTAAAAACTTAACTACAGATGCTGGTAGAGAAAAAGGTTTAGGTAAATTTGCAACTTTCGCTAAACGAGTCGCATATTCTTTCCAAGTAGTTTCTTGCCCATCAGTGATATTATAAGCTTCTCCGTAAGCTTCTTTTTCGATAGCGAGAAAAATTGCATCAATCAAATTATCTATATATACATGATTCATTATTCCGCTTCCACCGTTGGGTAGAAAAAACTTTCTTTTCTGCATGAGTGAAAGCGGACGAATTACCCAAGAGTGGCTTCCGGGTCCATAGACATCTGCGGGTCTAATAATAATCACGCCAAAATCTGGCGAATTTAGTTTTAAGAGTTCCTTTTCTGCTTCGATTTTAGTTTGACAATAAGGATTATTATCGCCGGAAAAGGGTCCTGATTCCGTCACTTTGTTGGGATAATTAAAGCCATAGACCATGACGCTGGAGGTGTGAATAAAGATTTTTGCCCCAGCGTTTTTGGCAGCGATCGCCATATTTAAGCTTCCACCAACATTCACCTCGCGAAACTCTTCTAATGCGCCTCCTTCCTTCACCAGGGCGGCTGTATGCAGTACAATATCAACGCCTTGGCAAGCGTATGAAGCGGCAACCGGGTCGGTGATGCTACCGATAACGACTTCTGCGCCGAGGTTTTGAGCTAGTTTTGCCTTAGCTGGGGAGTGTTGGAGTCCTCGAACATGCATATTGCAAGCGATCGCTAACTCGGTAGTACGCAAGCCAATAAATCCCCCAATTCCAGTTATCAGTAAAGTTTTATTTTCAAGATTCATAAATTTATTTCAGTAAAACATGATTTTTCTCGGAAAAAGCGAATAAAATTCGCAGCTAAACAGACAAAATTATGAATTCCTCTCAAGTCCGCGCAGGCGGACTTTGTTTGTGTAGCCGCGATTTTAATCGTCCGGTGCTATGAATTAGTCTCAAGTCCGCGTAGGCGGACTTCGTTTGTGTAGCCGCGATTTTAATCGTCCGGCGCTTCTTACTCAGCCAAATTCAAGAAACCGCTTTCAATCAAATAAGCGGTATAAGTCATAAACAATTTGGAGTCAATTGGCGCACAAACAACCCCACTTCCTGCTAATGCATTCACGGTATCCTCACAACTAATTTCCGGTCTTCTTGCTTTCAGATACAAATCTGGAATTGTCAATTGTTCTTCAGACCTACGCTCAAGCAAAAAGGGTCGTAGTGTGTATAAAGGATTTTCGGCAGAAGTTACATCGTTAATTAACTTTTCTTGCCAAGCATCGTAAGAAATCACATCAACTGGATAGCCAAATGAGCGTACCCAATCAACTAAAACAGTTAAAGGAACAGGTTGAGGATGTTGCAAGTGGAAAGCTTTGCCTATCGATTCTTTCTGTCTTGATAGATGAACAATAGCTTTACTTACATAGTCCACAGGAGACATATCCAACATATAATCTACTTCTGGGAAGCTTCCCATTTGTAGACAACCTTTTGCCATTAAACAGATAAAATCGTGTGTATTGGAAATACCAGTTTGGCTGTGTCCGGCTATTAATGGGGGTCTGTGAATAGTAATTGGGAGTCCGCGATCGCCTGCAATTTTAACTAACTTTTCCGCAACCCATTTTGTTTGAGAATAACCAAGATGAATACCTTGCCAATGCTCAAATTCATCGTCTTCTTTAACAACTTTCCCAGCATAAGCATTAGATTCAAAAACAGCGACACTGGAAACGTAATGTACAGGTTTAACTTTGATTTGACATGCTAATTTCAAAATTTCCTGAGTTCCCAAAACATTGGCTGCTTTCAGTGCTGAGTAGGGATAAACATAATTCAGCAAAGCAGCACTATGATAAATAGTGTCAATATTTGTCGCCAATATTTGAAATTGTTCAGCACCAATTCCTAATAATGGCTGAGACAAATCACCAACAACAGGAATGATTCGGGAATTAAATTTATCATCCCAAAGTGCATATTGTTGGAGATTTTTGATCAGTTTATTTTTGCCTTCCTCTACATTGACAGCACGTACCAAGCAGTAAATAGTAGCTTGGGTTTGCTGTAGCAATTCTTCAATTAAGAAAGCTCCGAGAAAACCAGTTCCACCAGTTAGAAAAATTCGTTCTGGATCAACTACAAGCTGAAAAGATATTGTGACAGGACGGATGCTAGAATCGAGAACAGCTTCAGCTTTCAAATCTACGAGAGGGGTTGTATCAGTGATAACTTTTGTATCTTCTGATTCTTCAGCTAAACGCTGTGAAAGTGATTCAATATTTGGATAATGCCACAGTAGAACAGGAGACGGTTGAAAACCAAGTAAATCTTCCAATCTACTGACAATCATCATTGCTTGTGCTGAACTCAAACCGTAGTTTTCCAAGTTTTCTTGGATATCTATTTCATCAGTTTCGACTTTCAGCAGTTCAGCAAGATTTGAAACTAAAAAGGTTTGGATATCTTCAGCGCTGTGAGGCTGATTTGCAGTATTTGATAAACTCATTTACACACCTAAAATATAGAACGTCCAGGACGATATTGACTGTAAAAATCTGCTACTTGCAATCCTTGAATTTTCAAGTTTTGTACGCGATATAAAAATGTGGCTCCTGTCATGATGTGATGAGCTACATCAACTACTTGGCGATTTTCTGGCTCAGACAAATAAGAACCGCGCACCCAGTCATTAAAACTGCCCATCGCTGGACCGCACCAAATTTGATAATCGACTTCTCGACCTTTTTCACCAGAACTAGACCAACGCGAAGATAAGCCTAAATACCAGCGAAAAATTAGAGCCATTTTTAATTTAGGATTATTGACTGCTTTCGCCAATTTTTCTGGATTCTTTTGCGATAAATAAGCAGCAGTTCCTTCCCATACTTCAGCTATAGTTTTGCGGAAAACTTGTTTTTCTAATTTCTCTCTTTCGGCAAGAGGAATCTCTTCAACCGAGTTATAACTTCTATATAACTCATATAATTTCTGCGCTCGCATAGGGAAGAGAGTTGCTCTTTTGAGAACTTGGAGTTTTACCCCCATTTCAAACATATCTGCTGCTGGAGCCATGATGACATCAGCCATTTCTGCTTGAGCTAGCAATTTCTTAGTATGTTCGCAAGCTCCAGATTCAATACATGATTGATTAATTGAACCAGTAACTACAAAAGCAGCACCCATCATAAAAGCAGCTAATGCTGATTCTGGGGTAGCAATTCCTCCAGCTACACCAACTCTAATCGGTTTTTCATATTGATATTGTTCTTGAATTTCATCTCTCAAAGCAATAATTGAAGGTAACAGACAAACTAGAGGACGATTATCTGTATGACCACCAGAATCGGCTTCGGCAATAATATCATCAGCCATTGGAACTTTGGCTGCTAAATTAGCCTGTAATTCACTGATTAATCCTTGTTCAAGTAGTTCTTTGAGAATTTTTGTTGGTGCTGGTTGCAGAAATTTGGTGGCAACTTCTCGACGAGAAATTTTGGCAAGGACTTTGTTTTTAATTTCGATTTCATTCGCTGCATTCAAACTTAGTCCAGCAACACGGTAATAAACAATGTTGGGAGTTAAGTCTAAAAATGCAGAAGCTTCTACAGTTCTTACACCATATTTAAGGTATAAATCTACTGCACGACGTTCAATAGCGGGGTCATTGGGACTGTGAATTAAATTAAAAGCGTAGGGTCCATAAGGTAAAGCTTCTTGAATGCGTTTAATAGCTGCTTCCAGACGTTCTGGACTTAATCCACCTGCACCAAAGGAACTCAAGATTTTCGCTTTTCCTAGTGCGATGACCATTTCTTCCGAAGCAATTCCCCCAGCCATTGCACCAGTTGCATACGCATATTTTACATTATGAGAAGAGAGAAAAGTGCGATCGCCTAAGTTTTGAATTGAAATTGGGGGAAC
>CASBQA010000011.1 GCA_949127635.1 Nostocales cyanobacterium PMM_0069
CCTTGTCCCCCCCTCTCCTTTTCCAAAACTGTAGTCGTCAATTATGCAAGATATAAGTTAATGATTGAGATAACACTAAATTTACACTTCTGCTTTCCCTGGCACATCCTCAAAAAAGGACTATCCTACGGGAAGGGCTACGCTCTCAAGAGCGAATTTGCAGGGATTTTATCTTGAACGGACAGTTTGTGTGAGGATGAAATCACATCCTTTCACCCCAGTAATGTTAACTTGACTGTCTAGCTTTGCAGCTATTATTTTTTTTGAAATTTCCATGTCAACTCTCGTCATCGTCGAATCTCCAACCAAAGCTCGTACCATTCGCAATTACCTGCCGAAGGACTATCGAGTGGAAGCGTCTATGGGTCATGTACGTGACCTTCCCCAGTCGGCTACAGATATTCCCGCTAATCTCAAAGGGGAAGAATGGGCGAAACTGGGGGTAAATGTAGATGCCGACTTTGAACCGTTGTATATCGTCCCCAAAGACAAAAAGAAAATTGTCACCCAGCTCAAAGAAGCCATGAAAGGCGTAACTGAACTGATTCTGGCAACGGACGAAGACCGGGAAGGTGAAAGCATAAGTTGGCATTTATATCAACTACTCAAGCCGAAAGTTCCGACCAAGCGGATGGTATTTCACGAAATTACCTCAGAGGCAATTAAAAAAGCGTTGAAAAACTGCCGCACTATTGATGAAAAGTTGGTTCGCGCTCAAGAAACGCGGCGAATTTTAGATCGGCTGGTGGGTTATACGCTGTCACCGTTGCTGTGGAAAAAAATCGCTTGGGGATTATCTGCCGGACGGGTGCAATCGGTTGCTGTGCGGGTTTTAGTGAAGCGGGAACGCCAACGTCGCGCTTTCCATGAAGGTACATATTGGGATTTGAAGGCTTACTTGGAGCATGAAAAAGCTGCTTTCACCTCGCAGTTAGTGACGCTAGGAGGAACCAAAGTAGCAACCGGCAGCGATTTTGACCCAGCGACAGGTCAAATTATTGTTGGGCGCAAAGTCGTGCTGCTTTCTGAAGAGGAAGCATTAGCCCTCAAAGAACGCCTGACAGGTAAACCCTGGACAGTTACAGAAATTGAAGAACGCCCGGTAACACGGAAACCCGCACCACCGTTTACCACCTCGACGCTGCAACAAGAATCTAACCGGAAATTGCGCCTTTCTGCGCGGGATACGATGCGAATTGCTCAAAATTTGTACGAGCAAGGGTACATTACCTACATGCGTACAGATTCGGTGCATTTGTCAGATCAAGCAATTACGGCTGCCCGTGATTGTGTAGAAAAGCTTTACGGCAAATCATATCTCAGCCCCCAACCAAGACAATACACCACCAAATCCAAAGGCGCACAAGAAGCACACGAAGCCATACGTCCGGCGGGTAGCAGCTTCCGCACGCCCCAAGAAACTGGTTTAGGCGGTCGAGAACTGGCGCTGTATGACTTGATTTGGAAGCGCACCGTAGCCTGTCAAATGGCTGATTCTCGCCAAACTCAAATTACTGTGCAGTTGCAAGTTGAGGATGCAGGTTTTCGTTCTTCTGGCAAGCGAATTGATTTTCCTGGTTATTTACGCGCTTACGTCGAAGGTTCAGACGATCCCGAAGCAGCGTTGGAAGACCAAGAAGTAATTTTACCGCCGATGAAAGTGGGGGATCATCCGAATTGCACCAACTTAGAGGCAGTTGATCACGAAACTCAACCACCAGCTAGATACACTGAAGCTACTTTGGTAAAAACTTTAGAAAGTGAAGGTATCGGTCGTCCCAGTACTTACGCGAGCATTATCGGCACTATCCTTGATAAAGGTTACGCCCAATTGGTGAGTAACGCCCTAATTCCGACTTTCACCGCTTTTGCTGTCACCGACTTGCTAGAAAAACACTTTCCCGACATCGTAGATCCTAGCTTTACTTCCAAAATGGAGCAAACTTTAGATGATATTGCTACCGGCGAAGCTAAATGGCTACCCTATCTGCGGGAATTCTATTTGGGAGAGAAAGGTCTAGAAACTCTGGTTAGAGAACAAGACAGCCAAATTGATGCTACCAAAGCTAGGACGGTGGAATTAGAAAATCTCAATGCTAAAGTCCGCATTGGTAAATACGGTCCTTACATTGAAGTCGAAAATGGTAACGGTGTTGTCACTGCTTCAATTCCCAAAGACCTCACCCCCGCTGACCTCGACCCGAAAAAGGTAGAAATTCTACTGCGACAAAAAACTGAAGGTCCAGACCAAGTAGGGCGTCATCCAGAAACTGGCGAACCGATTTATGTGAAAATTGGCGCTTACGGTCCTTACGTTCAGTTGGGTGACAAGACCGAAGAAAACCCCAAACCCAAACAAGCTTCTTTACCTAAAGGTGTTACTCCGGAAAATGTCACTCTGGAGATGGCTGTTGGTCTTTTGGCACTACCCCGGACATTGGGAGTTCATCCGGATACAGGTGGCAAAATTCAAACAAGTTTAGGTCGTTTTGGTCCTTATGTTGTTCATGACCAAGGTAAAGAAGGCAAAGATTATCGCTCTTTAAAAGCTAGCGATAATGTCTTAACAATTTCTTTAGAAAGGGCTTTGGAATTATTATCTGAACCGAAAAAAGGACGCAGCAGCACCAACAGTAAATCTAAAGCTGCTTTACGCGAATTGGGCGCACATCCAGAAGACGGCGAACCAATCAACATCTACGATGGTCCTTATGGACCTTACATCAAACACGCCAAAACAAATGTGAGTATTCCCGAAGGTCAATCGGTAGAAAATATGACGCTTTCCGCAGCACTGGAGTTGTTAGAAAGTAAAGCATCTTCGGCTAAATCCACACGTAAGACAACGAGTAAAGCTACAACCAAATCAACTACTACTAAAGCTAAGTCAACCGCTAAGTCGTCTACCACAACTGCGAAAAAAATTGAGCGAAAGGCAGAATAACGAAGTTGCTAATTCCCCTTTCACCCTCAACAAAATTCCCTATTTTCTATTTGATTGTGATACAATACGTTTCCTTGGAATGATGCAACCCTATAGGTTGCTGATGTGATAGTGTAGTAAGTATGGGCGATCGCAACATAACATTTCACCAATGGCTTATGCCTAAAATAAAGTGATGTGATCAATCCAGAGGAGCGAAATAACGCCAATTTCTGCTTAACTGTGAATCAAATATTAAGGAAGTATCTCAGGAGCGCTCAGTTAAATGGACTATATAGATAACATACTGGAGAAGCTGAAAGAATTGGCACGAAAACTCATTGAAGCCCTGCTAGGTCCAGAGGCTGAGGCAGAACCGGAACTAATTCCGATTCCTGTAAATGACCGATCGCGTCGTCGCTAAAAGCTTAAAAGTGGTTGTATTGACATTAGAATATTTAAGCGTTCTGGTACTACATGGACCAAACCTAAATCTACTAGGACAGCGAGAACCAGGCATTTATGGTTCACTCACTTTGGCGGAAATTAATCGCCTGTTAGAAGAAGAAGGAAAAAAACTACAGGCGAAAGTTTTTCCCTTGCAGTCAAATCATGAAGGAGTTTTGCTAGATGCGATTCATGGGGCGTTAGGGCAACATGAAGGCATTTTAATTAACGCCGGGGCGTATACTCATACAAGTGTGGCATTGCGAGATGCGATCGCTGCTGTTAATTTACCTACAGTAGAAGTACATTTAAGTAACATCTACCGTAGGGAAGAGTTTCGCCATAATTCATATATTGCACCAGTGGCGATCGGACAAATAAGTGGTTTTGGTGTCCAAAGCTATTTATTAGGTTTACAAGCGTTAGTGCATCATTTAAGAAATAAAACTTAAAATTTAACTCTATTGAATATGGGTGGGGAAACCCCGCCCCTCCTTCATGCGTTATTCTCTGGAAAGTCGGTTTAGAGGTACAATAATCGGAGCGTTTCTTGGGGGTTTAGCTTCTGGTAGTAAAGAACAGCCGAAAATTTGGCATGAAATTGCGCTTTTAGGTATGGAAAGTTTAATAACGACTTCGCAACTGAATTTAGATGATTGGATTCAACGTCAGCAAAGAGAATTTCCTCATTTAGATACTAGGGATGGTGTTTCCTTAAAAGCGATTATTGCGACTTTGCCAGTAACGCTGTTTTACTTTGACGATACAGTTAAGTTAAGACAAAACTTGATTTGGGCGATCGCAATCTGGGATCGGGACTTAGTAGTGCGAGATGGAACACTAGCAGTCAGCTATGCGATCGCGAAATCATTGACAGAAAAACTAGATATAAAAACTCTCATACCCCAAACAATTGACTTTATTGGTGAAACGCCAACTTACTTACCACAGATTTTATTAAAAGTCAATAGTTTATTACTTGAGGGTGCTGGATTAGAAAGAGTACAACGGTCTTTAAGCCAAGAAGAAAAGCTAAGTAAAGCTGTTGCTATGGCGTTATACTGCTTTATGAGTACCTTAGAAGACTTCCGTTTGTCAATTTTGCGCGCTAATGATAAAAGCGATGCACTCTCGCCCGCGACAGGTGCAATTACTGGTGCTTTATCAGGAGCTTACAATAGTTTAACGAGCATTCCCGTAAGTTGGCAGATGAAGTTATCTCCACCAAATTCGGCAACATCAAGACTAAGCAACCGCAAGCAGATGATAGAATTAGCTGATGCACTGGTGGCTGTATGGTCGGGAGCCTATGACCTTACCCCATATGCAGAAGATTTACACCAAGAGGGATATGCAATGTCTGACAAACAGGGTACGCTATGCGTCAGTGCAGCACCTCGCGTCATTCGGTTGCGTTAATTATCACAGTTGGGCATTGCTAAAAAGTGAAACTAACTGACTTGAGTAATCTTTGCTTTATAGAGATGCCATCTACGCTGTTTTGCGGTTGAGCCAGGAACATCATTGACTCTTTTGAGCATATAGCTGCCGCGAAATGACTGTCTAGTTCCATTTTTGGTGATGGCAGTAACTGTAACTGGAATCTCTATGTATAATGAGCCTGCCGCACCCTCTATTTCACCCGGTTCTCCAACCTTTACAGTCGTGGATTTAGTGTTGCCAAAGCCCTGTTTAAACTGCTTAAACGACTGTTGACTGGCAGCCCCATCGCCGTTCCAAGCCAAGTAAGCTTGGTTATAGTCTCGACGATTGATCGCGCTGTAGTAGTCACGAATGACTTGGACTGCTTCTTGCTTAGACGAGTTAACACTCTTCATTAAAGTACTTGCAGGTGATGGGACATTGGCGGCAGATGGCTTTGATTTAGCTAAGGTGTTGTAGGATGTTATCGTGATCGCCAGCAGTATTCCCCCAACAGTCATTCGATACCGTTTTAACCAGGTATGTAAAGAAAAGTTCATCATTTGTGGTGTTTGAGTGTTAAGTAATTATCTCACTTTGCTGCTGTTTTATAAATGTAGCATTTACAACTTATGCACCAAATCTTTAATTTGGACAATTTTTTCTAGGAGTCTGATTTCTTAATGAATCTTTTTGTAACTAATGGAATATAACATACGCCCTTTAATAGATGGAGATGAATCTATTGTGTGGAAAATGCTGATGTATGCTTCACACGAATCATCACTGGAAACTGTTAAAAAACAACCACAGCTTTCTCGCTACGCAATCGATTGGGGACGAATGGGGGATATGGGTTTTGTGGCTTGGTTTGATGAACACTTTATTGGTGCAGCTTGGCTTCGTTTATGGTCAAGAGACGACAAGGGTTTTGGTTACGTCGATGATTCGATTCCTGAGTTTGCAATAGCTGTGTTGCCTGAATATCGCGGTCAAGGGATTGGGACTAAGTTGTTAATGCAAGTTCTTCAATCAGCCCAAAATATTTACCCTGCCGTATCCCTCAAGATCCGTGAAAACAATCGAGTCATTAATTTATATCAGCGCACAGGCTTCGTTAAAATTGAGGGGAGTGAAGTTGTCAATCGAACTGGCGGAATTTCGTTCAATATGATTCGTAGATTTAGTTCAACAAGCGGGAATCTGGGCTAAGGCACTGACAAGTAATAAAAGAGCGCTAATTGGGCAATTTGAGGAGGGAAAAGTATGAAAAAGAAGAAATATTTCTCCCCCTGCTCAAGAAGGTTCAAGAACGCTCCCCTCTCCAAATTCCCCCAACCTGAAAATTTTAGTGATATTTTATATAGGTACTGTACGGGAAACGCTAAAGCTTATTCTTTAGATAGCCATTGGGACAAATCGGCTTCAATTTGATTATCGCGAGTTAAGTTTTTATGGATAGAAAAGTGCGATCGCATGAATGTCAGGGTATCTTGTTTTAAGCTATCAAAGTAAGTAATTGCGGTCATAGGTAATGAAAACGCAGTCATTTTTTTACTCCATGACCAAGAAATTGACCCACTTCAGGCAACGTTACAAAACGCTGTGCCATAAAGGACACTTGCTTGCGGCAAGAGGTGTCATCAAGAATTTTCTGCTCTCATTACTCAAAACAAGCGATAAATGCGATCGGCAAAAACTAAGAACTTCCAGATCGATGGCAGCCTATAAGACTAACAGAGGCACTTGTGTAAGCAGATTGGGCTATATTTTCCAGCGTACCCCGGTTATTTTTGCGATCGCATTAGTGTCCCTCACAGGCGTGATGGGGCATAAATTATACAACACGACAAAGTTAAAGGCAGGGACTATTGCCCCACAAACGATGAAAGCTCCCTATTCAGATAACATCGAAGATAAGAAAAAAACCGAGCAACAGCGCAAAGCGGCTACTAAAAGTTCCCTATTAGTCTTAATGGTTGATGCCCAAGTTAACGAAAAAATCGTTAAAGATTTGCAACAATTTATGGATACGGGTAACGAAATTCGTGCAACTGCCGGGTATTTTCCTTTTTTTGACACTTTAGTTTTACCCCTTTCTACCCAGCGTTATCTGCGTTCTTGTTCTAATTCTGAATGGCAAACCCTGCTAAAAGCCTTAGATAATACCAACACGCAGCCGAAGTTCGCACTCAAGACTCAAAAGCAAAGCAGTAAAATTACCATAATTAAAACAGGGGATTCACTAGCGCAAAAAAATATAATGCCCATACAGACTGTGGGCGCCAAACTTGATAATACTTCCCAAAAACCTGACTTTGCTCAAGCAGTGGCAGAATTAGAAACTTACCGCTTGACGACTTCACAGCAAAACTTGTCCTCACTCACCAATCAAATCTCCCAAGCCCGCCAAGCATACGCTCAGGCAAACGCGAAACTGTTAGAGCTTAACGCTGTCAACCCGGAAACAGTATATAATGACACTCTTATTTTAAACTTGTCAGATGACGACTGGGGAAAAACAGAAACGGGAATTCAACAAAGTGTAGAGCGGATTCTCGCCCAAGGTATCTCACCAGGACTGCCGCCAAATATTTTACAAGATGCCGTGAGGCTACAAGTGCAGACATCAGTACCACAAGAAGCCGAGCCTTTAGCAACGAAACTTTTGCTCTTTGTACTCAAACCGAATCTGAAGAAAGATGAAGAACAAAGCAAACATAATGGCGCACAAGCTGCTGCTAGTGTGAAACCTGTGATGGTGTCGATGCGGCGAGGTGAGGTAATTGTCAAAAAAGGAGAGACGATTACTGCTTGGGACTTTGAGGTGCTAGACCATTATCATTTAGTCCGCCGAGAGATTAACTGGCTGGGTTTGACGAAGTTGGCAGGCTTTGTTAGCGCATCTATTGGCATTTTTGGTTTAGTAGAACGGCGAATTAAAACAAAAACGCGGCAACGCGATCGCTTGTTAATATTGTTGCTGGCTACAAGTGTGCCTGGAGTGCTAGCTGGCACGCCATATACCACCTGGAGCGCCATTGGTTTATTGTTGGGTAGCTTCTACGGTGCTAATTTAGGTATAACAGTTATCGGATTGCTGGCTTTACAGTTACCATTTAGCTTGGAAATCAGTAGGATTGTGCTTTGGAGTGGTGCTGCTGGGGGAATACTCGGTTGTTGTATCGCCAAACGTTTGCGATCGCGTGAGGAACTTGCACTTCTTAGTGTCGCTGTTGCCTTTACTCAAGGTGGCGTTTATCTTATACTCAAGCTTTTACTGGGCGCTGCATTTGGTTCAGGCTGGTACATCGTACTTAGAGAAGCCGGATTCTTTGCTTTATCCGGCTTAGTTTGGAGTATTATTGCCTTGGGCTTAAGTCCTTACTTAGAAAAACTCTTTGATTTAGTCACCCCGATTCGTTTAGCAGAATTGGCAAATCCTAACCGTTCTTTATTAAAACAACTCGCTACAAAAACTCCTGGTACTTTTCAACATACTTTGTTTGTGGCTACGCTTGCCGAAGCTGCTGCCAAACACCTCAAATGCAATGTCGAATTGGTGAGAGCCGGCACCTTATACCATGATATTGGGAAAATGCATGACCCTCTGGGATTTATTGAAAATCAAATGGGAGGACCGAATAAACACGATACAGAAATTAACGATCCTTGGAAAAGTGCAAAAATTATCAAAAAACATGTCAGTGAGGGGTTGGTAATGGCGCGAAAACACAGTTTGCCCAGAGCAATTCAAGCTTTTATTCCCGAACATCAGGGAACAATGTTAATTGCTTATTTTTATCACCAAGCGCAGCAAATGGCAAAAGAAGATCCAAATTTAACAGTAAATGAAGTAGATTTTCGCTACGATGGACCGATTCCTCAGTCGCGGGAAACGGCAATTGTCATGTTAGCAGACTCTTGCGAAGCAGCACTGCGATCGCTTAAAGATGCAACCCCAGAACAAGCCTTAGCAATGGTTAACAACATCCTCCGTGGGAGATGGCAAGATAATCAACTGCTAGATTCAGGTTTAACACGAGAGGAAATGTCACAAATTGCCGAAATTTTTGTAGAAGTTTGGCAGCAATTTCATCATAAACGCATTGCTTATCCTAAGTTAAAGCCTTGTAATTAAAAGTAACGATATTTACATTTTTCTTGTAAATATTTATTAAAGGTTAGAAGAATGCAATTTGATATCAGTAGTTAACAGCAAACTCTCGCAGAGAATGACACAAAAACTAGCATAATTTGGGTATTTTCTTGCTTATGCAAAACAGGATTTTAACTTTTCAAGTATAAAATTTTATCTATGAATGTATTGATATCTTAGTAGATTGAATTTTCCTGATATAGATGGTTTTGCTTGAAGTGTACCTATAGTAAGACTTAAAGTAGAGTACTGATCCTGGCTAAAATGGCAGAATATAAATATAAAGGATGTCTACTAATCGACAATCTCAAAAAACCATTGAAGTTGGATGAGAAAGCAAATTAATTTATTATGAGTAAATATGAGGTTAAATATTTATGTTAAGCAATAAAAAAGACCATCTAAATGAAACAGCATCTATTCTCACCCTAGGAACAGGTTGGTTTCCCAAAACACCAGGAGGGTTGGAGAGGTATATTTATGAACTAACTAAACAATTAGCAGCAAATGAAGACAAGGTAGAATTCTGTGGTGTTGGACTGCCAGAAGCTGAAGAAAATCTGCCGATAAAGTTGACAAACTTAACTTCTCCAGATACCGCAATTTGGCAACGTCTGTGGTCTATTCGCACTAATTTTCAAAAAACTAGGGTAGGCACACCAGATGCAATTAATTTACATTTTGCATTGTATAGCTCTCCTATTTTGGATCTTTTGCCAAAATCAGTGCCAATTACTTTTAACTTTCATGGACCTTGGGCATCTGAAAGTTATGAGGAAGGAATTAATAAAATTGACGCTTTTCTCAAGTGGTGGCTAATAGAAAAAAGAGTTTATAACCGCTGCGATCGCTTCATCGTTCTCAGCAAAGCATTTGGCAATATCTTACATCAAGAATATCAAATACCCGCTGAGAAAATTAATATAATTCCTGGTGGAGTTGATATTAATCGATTTCAAGTAAATCTATCACCTCAAGATGCTCGTAGCAAGTTAGGTTGGCCACAGGATCGTCCAATCATATTTACATCCCGTCGGTTAGTAAATCGCGTTGGACTTGACAAATTGTTGATAGCGATCGCTACAATCAAACCGAGAATTCCTGACGTTTGGCTGGCGATTGGTGGTCGTGGACTATTAGAAGCTGCACTCAAACAACAAACAGCAGAATTGGGACTAAACGACCACGTTAAATTTTTAGGCTTTTTACCTGATGACCAATTGCCAATAGCTTATCAAGCCGCCGATTTGAGTGTAATGCCCAGTCAATCTTTTGAAGGATTTGGATTAGCAATAGTAGAATCTTTAGCCTGTGGTACTCCAGTTGTGTGTACTCCTGTTGGTGGAATGCCAGAAATTTTAGAACCCTTTTCACCACAATTAATTACTGATTCCATTGAAGTGTCAGCTATTGCGGAAAAATTAGAAGAAGTATTACTAAAAAAATTGCCAGTTCCTTCACGAGAAGACTGTCGCAATTACGCTGTTACACAATTCAACTGGCAGAAAATTGCAACTCAGGTGCGCTCCATTCTTTTAGCCTAAACAGATATAAAAGTAATTATGAAAATTCTCTTTTTAGACCAAAGTGGTAAACCTGGTGGTGCAGAATTATGCTTGATAGATATTGCTAAACCTTATAGCGATCGCTCTTTGGTGGGTTTATTTGCGGATGGTTCATTCAAAGATTTACTTATTCAGAACAAAATTCCCGTCCAAGTTTTGGCTACTGAAGCAATACAAGTTCGCAAAGAAAGCAGCTTGGCACAAGGTTTAGGTAGCTTAGGACAACTTCTGCCGATAATTACTAAAGTCGCTAAAATCGCCCGTGAATATGATTTAATTTACGCCAATACACAAAAAGCGTTAGTTGTTGGTGCGATCGCTAGTTTTCTCAGCCGTCGTCCTTTAGTATATCATTTGCATGATATTCTTTCTGATGAGCATTTTAGTAAAACCAACCGTCGTATTTCTGTAACTTGCGCTAATCTTGCATCATTAGTAATTGCCAATTCTCAAGCTAGTAAAACAGCTTTTGTAAAAGGGGGAGGACGTGCAAACCTGACGGAAATAGTTTACAACGGCTTTGATTCAAAAAATTATCAAATTTCCGAGCCTGATGTTAAGCAATTGCGGCAAGAATTAAGTTTAGAAGGACAATTTGTAGTTGGACATTTTAGCCGTCTTGCACCTTGGAAAGGACAGCATATTTTAATTGAAGCACTTGCTAAATGTCCTCAAGAAGTCACAGTGCTTTTAGTTGGTGATGCACTATTTGGCGAGGAAGATTATGTTGAAAGTTTACATAATCAAGTAACAAATTTAGGACTAGAAAAAAGAGTAAATTTTTTAGGATTTCGTTCAGATATTCCTCAATTAATGTCAGCTTGTGACTTGGTAGCACATACCTCTATTTCTCCAGAACCTTTTGGTAGAGTGATTGTTGAAGCGATGCTATGTGGAACACCTGTAGTTGCAGCTGCATCTGGTGGTGCAATTGAATTAGTAGAACACGATATCAATGGTTTTTTGACGACACCAGGAAAACCTGAAGAACTTGCACAAATAATTACCGCTTGTCTTCAAGAACCAGAAAAGACAGCGGCTATAGCTAATAATGCGCGAATTACTGCAAGTCAACGTTTTGATGTCACGGTTATTAATCAACAAATTGCAGAACTACTTGAGCGTAATTTTCCTAGTACAACAAGGTAAAAGTAAAAAGTGAGCCAGCACGGTGATGTTCGTTCCTTAAAGTAGTAACGGCTTAAGCCGTTAAAATCCTCAGCGACGTACTAGTAAAGTTTAAAAATGATTATTATTGTTAATGGTATAATTTATTTTCTGGAAGTGCCTAACGCAGTCTCTCGACTATATCTTTTGGTAGAAGCAGGACATTTAAAATATCGTATAAAATCGATATCGTCAATGCGTAAGTCCTACATTACACGGAGTGCTTCATGAAGATTCTACGTTCTTTGATTGCAATAGCTTTGGTTTGCATAATTGCTTTTAACGGATTTGCTAGTCCAGCTTTTGCTGATACTAATAATAAGAATCAAGCTGAAAATATTGCTGACAGTGCAATCACCGCAGTAGTAGTTGCAGCTGCTGGTGGGATTGGAGGTGTAATTGGCGTAGGAGCAGCTTGTCTTGCTGTTGATGCTTTGATTTTTCCATTTGCTCCACCATTAGCCTTGTATTTTGCTACTGCTTGTCCAACTATTGGAGGTTTAGCAGGAGCGACAGCAGGAGGTGCTAGTGCTTTTGCAGGGGTGAAAGCAATCAAATCTCCTTCTTTCAATCCAGTCCCTACCCCTGCGCCTTCTTGGTAAATAGATTGTAACCCAATACGGTTCGGATAATGTTTTTTGACAAAAATTATAGATCACAAAGACGCGATAAATCGCCGTCTTTACAATAATTAGTCCTTTGTAGAGACGGCGATTTATCGCGTCTCGTGCCTTAACCGAACCGTATTGGATTGTAACCTTCTTTTATCAGGTTGGGCTTAACGGCTGAAATGCTTTCGGAGCTTTAGCTTTCCAAATTTTGGGATAGAGATTTTAGTTCATGTTAAAAAATGAAGGCTCAAACCTTGATTAAATCTAAGTCGAGCATCTCTATCTGGA
>CASBQA010000012.1 GCA_949127635.1 Nostocales cyanobacterium PMM_0069
ATGTTTTATGCTGCCATGCGGTTAGTCGAACCGAAACTAGCTCAAGACTTGCTAGTGAAAAAATTGATACCTCAATACAAAGATGGAGTTTGGGGCGATCGCACAGCTTATTATACCCAAAACTTGGCTTGGTTAGGATTGCTGTCACCTTACTCTATTCCCAAGCATCTTCTAGAAGCAAAATAGCGTTTTTGTTTTTGGTTGTAGAGACGCGATTTATCGCGTCTGTCTCTACAAAAAAATACAATAAAGCGCTTTCGAGTTATAAAAAGAACAAATTTTTGAGTGGTATTTCTAACCAAGAAATACTCAGACAAATTCAACCTAGACACTAAAACAACCCACAATAATCACACCGTATTATGAAACAGTTGTTTAACCTTTCCCAAATCAGTAAAAAAGCAATTTGTGTTACTTCTTGCTTTTTGGTGTTGCCTTGTTCATTAACATTAAGCGCCAAACCTAAGAGCGAAAGTAACTTCAAACAAATTGTCTTAGCACAGGTAATTACACCTGAAGTTGACAGCACAAACAATCCCAAAACCGCCCAAGATACGCAAAAGCCAAAACCTGACGTTGACACAGAAACTGATGATGACAAAAAGCTAAAAACCTCCTACCTAGAATTTAATCGCAGTCCAATAGTAGGCAACCGCTTGCGCTTGCGAGGAGTTTATTCTGAATCTCGTCTTGCCTTTACCCGTCCTCGTGGCTGGAACCTGAATAAGGTAAAAGCCTTAATTCGCTTTCAGCATTCGCCATCACTGTATGCAAATCGCTCTAATTTGACGGTCTTGGTCAATGGCACCAGTATTGGTAGCGTACCGCTGAACAAAAAACAGTCTCAAGTCGGTCAAGTCTTGATGAATATAAACCCAAAATTACTTCAAGACTACAACGAACTGACTGTGACAGCGTTGCAGAATAACACCGAAGGATGTACCGATCCTAGTAGCCCTGACTTGTGGACAGAAATTCTGCCAGATTCTAAATTAACCTTCAACTACCAACGGTCGGAGATTCCCTTTAACTTTGACCGCTATCCTTATCCTTTATTTGACAAACTCGGCTGGGACACTAACCAAATTGTCTACTTGCAACCTAGCGAAGTCAGTCAATCTTGGTTGAGTGGAGCAGCTCGCTTGCAAGCCGCATTGGGTAGACTAGCAGACTTTCGCCCAATCCAAACCAGGATGTCAGCTGATGTGGCGGATGTCAAGCCAAATGAGCGATTAATCATCATTGGTACTCCTAGCGAACAACCAGTTTTGGCTTCCTTAAATTTGCCCCTGAAGGTGGTCGGCAATCAAATTATTGATAGCAATAACTCCCCCATAGCAAGTGACACAGGGGTGTTAATTTTAGCGACGAGTAAGAAAGAAGGTGGTGCGCCAGTTTTAATCGCCACTGGCAATGGAGCCAAAGGAGTTGCGAAGGCAGCACAGTTTTTGGCGCAACCAGACTTGCGGAAAATGGGCACCGGTCAGGTAGTTTTAATTCCTCAAGTTAAGGACGTAGAAACCCCAGGCGATCGCGAATGGCCCCGTTATTTACCGTCTGCAAATACCTTTAAACTGAGCGACTTGAAAACCCCGGTAACAGGTGAGGGTTTTAATGATGTGACTGTCCGTGGTGCAAATGCGCCGGCAATTGAAATTGATTTCCGCGCTTTGCCTGACGAGCGTCTTGTGCGTGGCAGTTCGATGAATTTAGTTTACAGCTATGGTCCGCAGATTAATCCACGAACCTCTGCTTTACAAGTATTCCTTGATGACAACTTCATCGGTGGGGCACGTCTTGAGTCAGATCGGGGAGAAACTCGCAAAAACCTGAGAGTAGATTTGCCGCCAAACTTGGTTCAGCCCAACTCTAAACTTAAGGTGTTTTTCCGAATGAGTGCCAGGGAACCTTTTGATAAACAAAAATGCATTTATCCACCAGATCAACAACTTACAGGCACTGTACATTCTGATACTAGCTTTGATTTAAAACGAGAAAATTCTGTACAATTACCAGATTTGAATTTGCTGCGATTTGGTTATCCGTTTGCAGCACCTCAAGATTTGTCTAAAACGGCAATTGTCGTCCCAACAAATCCCTCTAATACAGATATCTTGACTATGCTGGCGTTTAGCGAACGCTTAGGACGTTTGACTCAAGCTAATTCTGTCAAATTAGATGTTTACACGGCGGATACATTACCGAAATCAGTCCGCGATAATGATAATTTGGTGGCAATTGGGACACGGGACAAGCTTCCTTTTCAGCCAGAGTTTAGTAAATCTAGTGGCTTTAACTTGATTCAGGCGTTTTCGCGAGTATCTGCTCAAGGTACGATTCAAACCCCGCAAGACGCACAAGGCATGATTAAACAAATCTTGTCACCGTGGAATGGCGATCGCGTAATTTTGGGTTTGACCGCTCAGACAGAACCCGGCTTGGAACGTGTACGCCAAGTCCTCAATCAAGATCCGTGGTTCTCCCAATTGAAAAAGGATACGGTGCTAATTAGTAGTGATAAAAAAGACCCGCGTCCCTACGATCCAGATGCCTATGAATTGGAGTTTATCCAAAGTGCCCCTTCAAGTCGTCGTGTAGAAAATACAAATTTCCTCAGTAAGGCATCCCGCTTGATAGAAGATAACTGGCTGTTGTTACCTGTAGGCATCGTTGGGGTATCGCTTCTACTTTATGGCATTGTTCAGTTGTATCTCAAGCGCGCGGCTGATGCTGAAAGAAGATAATCGGCGGTTAGTTTTTTGACTAACAGCTTGCCAGGGCAATTTG
>CASBQA010000013.1 GCA_949127635.1 Nostocales cyanobacterium PMM_0069
CCTTGTAAGCCATAAGCAACTAAAATAATTGTGCCTAAAGTTAGGGCAATACCTGTGAAACGAGAATCTAACAGTTTAAGGAAAAAGTCTTTTTTGCCAGTAAACTGTTTATTTGGTTCGCGTAAAGCTAAGTAAGGTAAAATCGCAAATGCGCCAACTGCGAAAGAGGGAATAGCAAATAACCAAGCGGGTATTTTTTGCCCTCTGCCATCAATAAATAATACTGCACTATAGATTATAGGGAAAACGCCCATAATGTTGAATAGTGCAACTATTAAAGGGTTAATACCTTGCCACTGTCCGGTAGAAAGGTTTTTAATTAACTCAAATGTATCCGGTTGATCGGCAGGGGCAAAAACAAAAGCATAGGTAATAAATCCCAGCCACAGCAGCCCAAAAGCGATTTTTCTCAACATATTTGAAATTGGTTAACTGAAAGCTTCTGAGAGGTAATCAGCAGCAGCAGAGACGACAGCGATCGCACTTTCATAATCTAAGCGCGTTGGTCCCAAAACTCCCACACTTCCTACTGGTATTGAACCTCGGCGATAATTGGCAGAAATTAAGGTACAACTGCGTATCGGTTCTAGCGGGTTTTCCGAGCCAATCCGAACCGTTACCCGTGTTTTACCCACCTCATCCGATGGA
Source organism: Nostocales cyanobacterium PMM_0069 (assembly GCA_949127635.1). GTDB lineage: Bacteria > Cyanobacteriota > Cyanobacteriia > Cyanobacteriales > Nostocaceae > Hassallia. Next base: position 649 of record CASBQA010000013.1, read on the forward strand.
GGTTCCTCAAATATTAACCGCCACAGTTGGTCTTGTTCTTCCTCCAGTAGTTGGATAATCGTTTGCACTTGCTGTAGTTGAGAAAATTCTGGTTGGCGCAAAACTTCTGCTACGCCGCGAATCATAATTTGTGTAGCAGATGGTGTAATAGTGCGACGAGCTAATTCTGCGACTGAGTTTTTCAAAAATTCTCCGTAACGTTGGAACTCTCGATCTAACTGCGTCCAGTCGAGAGTCGCTAATTCTAACAAACTCCGTCCCCGCAACTGGCTATTTAAAAAGTTAGAAATAATCTGCAACTCGCGATCGATGACTTCTGGTTCAAGTTGTGTTTCTGCCGATACTGCTGGCAAATCCATTAATGTCGAATGCGTCTCATAAGCATCCGTCACTACAATCAGCATTACCCGTCCCGCTTCAATTTGCATCATTTGCAAATGTCGCAATGTTGCTCTTTCAGTTTGCGGCATGGTAATCAAACTAATACAACCACTTAAGGTTGCTAATATTTGTGCCGCTCCTTGTAATAGAGCTTCTAAACTCCAATCTTCACACTTGAGGCGCTTTTGCAGTAACGCTTCTACCTCTCGTGATAAATTTTCTGAAGGTGTAATCAGTTGATCTACATAAGTACGATAGCCAGAGTCAGAAGGTATGCGTCCGGCAGAAGTGTGAGGTTGGTAAAGCAACCCACCTTTTTCTAAAAAGCCCATTACGTTGCGAATTGTGGCTGAACTAACACCGAGGTCGTATTCTTCAACCAAAGCTTTAGAACCCACAGGCTCTGCGGTAGCGATATAATGTCGTACCGTTGCCCAAAGTATATGCTGTTGTCGATTGGTCAGCTTGACTTGCATAGGGAATGTTTTACGAAGCTGAATTTTATTAGATTGTGAAAAAATTAATAAGTTTTAAATTAAAATAGCAAATTATTTACTTCTATTATAATAAGTAAAACTAAACTCCCAAATTTATCTATTATGAGAGTTTGGTTTTACTTATTACCGTATATTTACACAAATTTTTATTAAATTATGTCGTCTACTTTTCAAAAATACAAAAATACACTTAATTAATTTTTGATAAATTCAGCAAAAAATTACTTTTTGGAAGTATTGTTAAGCTTTTTTTACAAAACCATAAAGTTATTTAGTATTGTATTAACAATAGCAAAAGTCAACCGGAAAAGTAAGTCCCGGCAGACAAAGAATAATTTGGGTATAATCTGTTTTATTTAGTTTCTAAGTAGATGCCCATAAATAAACGCTTCTTAACGTAGTAACCTGATTAGCCGTTAAAATCCTTAGGGACGAGCGGTAAACCGCTCACTACGAACTAGGTATTTTACATTTAATTTTGCCCACTTACTTAATCCTAATAGTGAGGTATCGAAGGGTTTACCAAGGTGGAGTAGGCATCAATACCACCTGCAATATTTTTAACATTTGTAAAGCCTTGAGCCGCTAACCACTGACACATCTGAGCCGAGCGAATGCCATGATGACATAATACAAGGGTTTCAGCGTGAGGATCGAAACGGGTGGGAATTTGATTACCCCATTCGGCAAATTGACTCAGGGGTAGATTGACAAAACCCTCAATACTAGCGATCGCTAATTCTTCTGGTTCGCGCACATCGACAAACTGAATATCTGAATCGCCTGAAGTTAGACGTTCCGCGAGTTCATCTACACTAATTTGGGTAATAGGTTGGGTATTCATAGATTAGTAGATTTCTGCTGAGGTTTCGGTAATAAACTTAGTTTTAGTATTAATGCCGCATTCCCTGACTTGAGAAGACGGTTTCACATTATTGTTGTTTGTAAAAGCCGCTTGAGCGGTCTATGAAAGAAAATTATGAGACAAAACTCATTGTTTGGTTTTCTAGCAGCTGGTGCGATCGCACTGCTATTGATTATTATCGCAGGCTTTTACTGGTTCTTTGGCAAAAGCCCAGTTAACCTGATTGGTGGTGGGACTGCTTCGGAACCAGGAGCCGCCATCTTCGTGTCTAAAAGCGCACCAGTTATGGTGTCAGTGCTGATGAATCCAGACAAATTGGAGGCTAGTAGTAGCGATCGCGAACTGTCAAAATTGAAAACAAGTTTATTAGCTAACACTGGCATTGATTACAAACAAGATGTTCAACCCTGGTTGGGGAACGAAATTACACTAGCTGTCACCAGCTTAGATATTGATCGCGACCCCGCAAACGGACTGCAAACCGGGTATCTAATGGCACTAGCAAGCAATCAACCCGAAAAAAGCCGCGAGTTTGTTGAGTTGTTATTTTCCAAGCGTGCGATCGCTGGGGAAAACTTAGTTGTGGAACAATACGAAGGTGTAAAGCTGATTTCTGACACTTCCCCATCGGAAAAAGG
>CASBQA010000014.1 GCA_949127635.1 Nostocales cyanobacterium PMM_0069
CAACCGCTATTAAGCATTAGATTGTTAAAAATTGATCAAATTTACTTTCATAGAATTGGGTGCATCAAAAGGAGACTTCTATGTATGGATTAGTAAACAAAGCGATTCAAGATATGATATGTAGTCGCTTTGGTCAAGAAACTTGGAAACAAATTAAGCAAAAAGCTGAATTTGAAGAAGATATTTTCATCAGTATGGAAGGTTATCCCGACGACCTCACCCATAAGCTAGTAAAAGCTGCTAGTGTTGTCTTGGGTTTATCTTCCTCAAAGATTATGGAAGCCTTTGGAGAATTCTGGGTTGAGTATACAGCTCAAGAAGGCTACGGCGAAATGCTGGATATGAGTGGGGATACACTACCTGATTTTCTAGAAAATCTTGACAATCTTCATGCTCGTGTTGGAATTAGCTTTCCTAAGCTTACACCTCCATCGTTTGAGTGTAGTGAGATGAAGGAAGATTCTTTAAGCCTACACTATCGCTCTACTAGAGAGGGGCTTACTCCAATGATTATTGGTCTAGTCAAGGGATTAGGAGCGAGGTTTGATACTGAAGTTGATGTTACCCAAACCCAGAGTCGGGATGATGGTGACGATCATGACGAATTTTTAGTTAAGTATAAACCCAACTGAGCGTTCCATACATGGTTCCTCCTCACCTGAGTCTTTCACCAGAATTATTTACCAAAGCTTTTCCCTTCCACTTTGTATTTAACCGCAGTCGAGAAATTATCCAAGCTGGTGATGTTTTAGAACGCTTAAGTCCTGAATCACTAGTTGGTAATCAAATTGAGCAGCATTTTCAGATTAATCGTCCAAAACTTACATTTGATTTTGATGCGATTCAAAAGCAGTCACGCTCGCTTTTTATATTAGAATTTCTCCACAACGGAATGTATCTCAAAGGTCAAATGATATATCAAGAAGAGCAGGAAGTAATATTTTTCTTGGGTTCTCCTTGGATTACTGATATAGCTAGCCTTGCTCCTCTTGGTATCAAACTTAAAGACTTTGCAATTCACGATCCAATAGCTGATTTCCTCTTTCTATTACAAGCAAAAAATACCGCTCTGGCTGATGCTGAGAAGTTAACGAAAGAATTGACTCAGCAACGCGCAGAATTAAGAAAGGCGTTGCAAATTAAAGAAAGTATAACTGAAATTGCTCAAGCACAAGCTAAAAAACTAGAACAATCTCTCAGGGAATTACAGCAAACTCAATCCCAATTAATCCAAGCGGAGAAAATGTCCGGTTTGGGACAGTTGGTTGCGGGAGTGGCTCATGAAATTAATAACCCAGTCAACTTTATATACGGGAACTTGAGTTATCTTGATGATTATATTAATGATTTAATGCAACTTCTACGTCTTTATCAACAATTTTATTCTCATCCTGTACCAGCAATTAAAGATTATATTGTAAAAATTGAGTTAGATTTTTTAATAGATGATTTGCCCAAAATTATAAAATCTATGAAAGTAGGAGCTGAACGAATCTCCGAAATTGTCTTGTCTCTAAGAAACTTCTCTCGCCTTGATGAGGCGGAAATGAAAAAAGTTGATATTCATGAAGGGCTTGATAGTACTTTGCTGATTTTACAGAATCGGTTTAAAGAAAAAGTTAATGGTACTCCTCTTGAAGTAATCAAAAATTACGGTAATGTGCCTTTAGTGGAATGTTATGCAGGTCAACTCAATCAAGTATTTATGAATATTATCAGTAATGCAATTGATGCTTTTGAAAGTTCTAATAATAAACATAGTTTATTAGAAATAAAAAATAGTCCCCGAAAAATTACAATTACTACGGAAGTTATAGAAACAAATGTCGTTATCCGAATTGCTGATAATGGTTTGGGAATAAAAGAGTCAGTTAAAGAACGACTGTTCGATCCATTTTTTACAACAAAGCCTGTAGGCAAGGGTACGGGTTTGGGTTTATCTATAAGTTATCAGATTGTCGTTGACAAACATAAGGGAAAACTTAGGTGCGTCTCAGAACCTGGACAGGGAGCAGAGTTTTTCATAGAGATTCCCTTATCAATCGACCAAGCACATAATCGTGACAAATCACTCATAACTTACGTAGCATAGACGAAATAATCAACTTTTTCTATCTCAAGATAAATTATGTGCGATCGCCGGCTTTACACAGTTAAAGGGAAATTTCGACAATTTCTCCTTTAAGTAGTTCAATTTTGCGATCGCTCAAAATGCCAGCCTCAATCATGCGGTGATATTCGTCAATCCTCCACTTACCAACTATTACAGTCATGACAATTGATTCCTCCCAATGATTCTTTATATTCTTCCATTTTAAAGGCACTTCAGGTCTGGTTTAGAAGAAGTAAAAATAGGCAGAGGGTTTTAGTATCTAAAAATCCTCAATGTAAATGATGTAGACTGATTGCTCTTGTAATTCCAAATCCGAATATCATAAGCACCACTATCAAGGTAAAAATCTTTCAGTTCTTCAGATTGGGTTCCTCCACTGGTTTGTCTTGATCCTTTAACAAGCTTTTCATCAAATGTTCTGACTTCAAAATCACCATCTGCTGTCAGATTGGAGAGATAAAAGTTAAATCGACTGCCTTCTGGTACATAAAGCCTGTAAAGAAGAGGATTTGAACTTCCATTACTAGAATTTAAGTATCCTCTATACTCGATACTTTGTCTTGAACCAAGAGAGTATGGATAACCAGCCAAAATTTCTTTGTATAAATTTTGCTGTTGTTTGTAGTCTTTACTCTCTTTTAGCACGCAGTCTATGTTTTTTTCGACCACAGCAAGTATCTTTTTAAGTTCTGTGGTTGACACTTTACTTTTGCAACTAGAATTAGTTATACCTTCTATCAGCTTATTCTGTAATGAAGTGAGCTTCTCCTGAGATTTAGAGCGTTCCTGTTCAAGAGACAAAATATCATTATTAGAGTTGAGATTTTCCGACTCTAGGGACTTGATATGTTGATATTGATCGTAAGCAAAATAGCCAAGCCCTGAGATGGCTGCTACGAGTAAAATACAAGCAGATATCAGTAGCTTGATTCTTGCTTGCAATTTTGGGACATTGCCAAATCGAATTGTCATTGCCTCAAGGCTCAAAAATTCAGATACAGTTTCATATTGGTTACAGTGTTTACCTCCCATTCCCTGCCAACTGCTATATATAAAAGCAGACTTGCATCCACCACAAAAGACTATGCGATCGCCATGCTTAATTCTCTCTTTTGTAAACGGATCTACTCGCCTCTCATTGAGGAATGTGCTGTGTTTTGTTTGATCTACTTCATGAATATAGATACTCAGGGGAAACACCTCCAATTAGTGTTCGTGAGTAGCAGGAGGTAGCGGCTTGAGTACATAGCCTCTGCACTCGGAGGAGTTGGAGCCGTAAAATGCTCGCCAAATGCGTTTGTGGGGATTCAATACAATCGCAAACTGCCAATCATTCCCAAATAGTCTCGATTGTGTAGCACGATCAGTTCCAGACATGAAAACATCAAGATCGTTGGGGTGTGTATGATACCAGCCGATCACCTGCAAGCCAGTATTCAGTCTATCTACATCATCAAGCATCTCTTTCCATGTCTCGTGTGTGACCTCTAGATAGCTAGATGTACCTTTCGCCAGTTTTCCCGGAATTGCTTGTGAGATAATTCCATAGGTGATTTCTGTTTTGGGGTCGCGAAAAGCAGCTCCTAGCAAAATACCTCCTTGCTCAACAACATTTTCATTAGTAGGTTTACCCCATCCAATGTGCTGCGAAATCGTGTTAAATGCAGCACTAGTGACATAGAATTCATGACTGTTTGAAACCCCTTCATTCTGTCTGACATTAGAGTTAAGGTCTGGAATTAATCTGACATCTCGCTGGATTTTCTCAATAGGAGAGGATGTAGGAGAATATGGTGGTTGCGACTCTGTTACCTCAAACTTGACTTTTCTCTGAGGTTGCTGTTGCACTGCCAAAGGTTGAAATTTAGGCGACCGCTGATGCTGTGGAATAGAAGTAGGATGTGAGCCTTGAGCCTCATTATCAGCACCCGACGTTATTTTGAATGTTTTGCCACTAGGCAGCTGAACATTGTCGGTGGGAAATTTTCCAGATTGACGCTCATTTAAATATTTATTAAGCGCTATTTGATTCCCGATGCGGTGAGCATTTTTGTCAATATATCCTTCTTGATATTTGAGAGATCGAGCAATTCGTAAAATATAACTTCCTAAATCTTTTTCTAAATCCTGATCATCCTCTCTCTTATAGTCAACCCACTCTCCGTTGCCGAATCTAAACATTCCAAACATGGAATCAGATTGAAAGTGAGGGTGAAAAAGTGTCGGGAAGTTGCCCACTAGTCGAATCTTAGGTAGAGAACTGCTAGGCATATCTAATTCTAAAAGTCGGCTTAGGGAAATCTCCCAATCACTTTCGAGTCGAAAATTTGGCAGGGAAATCCCTTCAACCACAAACAGAAATCCTTGATAGAGAGAGAGCTTATTTGGTGGAGTAACCACATAGCTTTTTATGTTCATCTGCACATACAGTAAGTTCTTACACTGCATAAATCTGATAGCAGGAACCTGAACATTGGGTATAGATCCCTGTATTTCAATTTCTTTCTGAGGATCTCTTTCCATTCTTATTTTTCCCTAATGCTTAAAGATCAGAATTTTATGTTGAGGGAGTAAAGCGACTCCTGGTGAACGCACAATTCTACCCCCTCATCTCAATCAACCGATCAGCGCGATAGTTTCAGCTTTGAATATTGAACTTCGGTTTTGTTTGGGGCTGGATTTGGAATCGGGACTTAGTTGGATCAGGTAGAACAGTGCGATCGCAAGGGAATAAGTTTTTGCCTTGTTTCGCCAAGAACCACTCACTGGCACTCCCATTTGCTGGACTGTTAGGATTCGTAATTTCGAGGTCAAACTGCAAAGTGCGAATCATCCGAATCACATGGTGTCCTAGACCTTCAGAAATTTCCCAATGTCCGTAACACCATTTCCCACTGCTATACCAATTCGGGTGAAAAGGCGGTGGGCTAGTTCGCATATAGATTTCTGGAGGGCTGTTTGGATAAGCCGATGGAAGTTCTAGATAGATTGTATGTTCGTTGCGATAGCTAGGTTGCGATCCAGTTATAGTTCGTATCTTGACGACCAATTCGTAGGCTTCAATGTAAGGTGCTTCTCCCTTAACGGATTTCCATTGAATTAGATCACCCTTGATGTTGACCATTTCAGTGTGGTCGTTTTTCAACCTAATCTTACGTGCTTCTTGCGGAGTTACCATGACTTTTTCCTCTATTTAATACCTGCATCTGTGGCAGGTAGTACGCGAATTGTTACGTTATCTTCTACGCTTGCATTGCGGAAAGACTGTCCAGGCTCGATCATATTGCCACCCTTAATTGCAAGACCATAACCTTGAGGATTTGGAGTGATGAAGTTGTTAGTGATCAACTCTGCTATAGCTTCTTGTCCAGTAATGCTGTCATCCAAAGTAACTGTCAGCTGTCTGCCATCCGTAGGGTGTAAAAAATTAACTTTTACATCTGCCATTTTTTTTCTCCTGAAAAGTTAAACTTGAATGAACGAATTATCTTGAGATAGCTCATAATATTTGTAGTTCTGCTCTTGGTCGTGTACTGCGACAACATGACGGGAGGGGATACCCAATTGCCACAGGCTCATGTTTAGCAGTTCATCCCTCGTTTGAGCCAGATGAAATTCTGCTATTGTCTGCTTGGCAGACACTTGTTCACCTTTAACTAAACTATCTACCACACCTCCTTCACAATTTGCACAGATAGTTTCTACATCAAAAATGCGGAAACTGGGCTTGTTGAGCTTGATATTCTTGCCACATGACTTACACGCCACAGATACGACAAATGTTCTGTCACCACGATAATCCAGGGTCGCCCCTACACCTGATAGCTGCTCTTTCGATACAAACTCTAGAAATTCTCTCAATGTAATTGAGCTAGTTAGTGGGAGAGAGATAATTTCTGGATAACTTGCATGACCAACACAATTATCATTTTTAGGCAAATTCAGAATATCGAAATCGTTTACTTTCCCTTGAAAGTAGATTTTCTTGCCACTCTCAACCCTTTGACCACACAACAATTTTAGGGCTTCTTGAACCTGAATAGCCGATACAAGTGATGATGTCACCTGAACGGTTGGCATTTTGCCTTCTTCTAACAAAGTGCGTTTGAAATCATCACAGGAATAGCGTTTTCTGGCAGATGTACGTTGCTCTTTGCTAGCACCACACTCATAGCACGGCGGATCTGGAGGTGTGAAAACAGTAACATGACCACCAAGTTCGTAAATCCCAGCATCAATCCAAGGTGTATTCGCAAGCCAGCATTGCCTATTCACGAAAAAGCGCGTTTCTACATTATCTAGGCAACCCAGAACTATATCCATCTCACGAAATACCCCAGTCCCCAGTTCCCAAACAGCGTCACCATGAAACCAGTGGATACACGCATCTTCCTGTAAAGCAAGTTCTTTTGTGCGAATCGCTGCCACTTCAGCCTTTTGTTTTCCTTTATCAGTCTTGCGAAACAACACAGTACGACTCAAATTGGATGTAGATACTGTGTCAAAGTCAACGATATAAATATTGCCAATACCAAGAAGAGCTAAATTTTTTAGCGTTTCGTTCCCAATAGCGCCAGCGCCGACAACCAAAACTTTTGCATTTCTGAGCTTCTCTTGATCCCACCAAGAAATCCTGGTTTGTCTATCAAAAGGACTTTCTTCAGCTTCAATTACCTGATCAATGAAGAATTTTGCACTCATCTAGCTCCTCCATGTATGTTCACAAGCCTTACATCCCCACTTTTGATCGTTTGGACGAAAAATATTTCCTGGTTGAGAAGTTTCGCTAGTTTTACACATTGGACAAACTTGAGGTCTAGTTTGTGTAAGAGTCGTAAATCTACCTGAACCGCTACTGCTATTGCTGGTTGGCGTGACAGGTGATTCTCCAATGACTTCAAATTTTTTTTTCGGCTCTGTTTGCCTAGTTGCAGTGGTCGCAGTAGGGACAAAAAAACTTCTCGCCCACTCATAAAAAATCTGAAATCTTCTGACCATATTTCGTTGCAGATGTCTAATTGACATTTGTATTAAACTTTCTGGACTAGTGTGAATTAACTCATAATTTTTTATTATTAAATAAATTTCCGTAGTTAGCATATGATTATTTATTTACAAACTAACGCTAACCTTAACCTATCAGCGATGTCCACCGACTAGCCACAACCCTAAATGTGCTACTATTAACAATTAAAATCACAGGTTATAGATAATACCAGATTTATACATAAAAATTTATTTATCAACGATCACTACATCACCACCATTGATCAGCTCAAACATATCTAAATTGCACAATCATTGATGAGGGACGTGCAAAGAATGTACAACTTGAATGCACATTCGCTTATAACCAGACAAGATTTCTTTTATCGCCCGTTCGTTCTCAACTCCACAGCTAGGAGAAAATCAAAAATGTTAACCCCAGATATTTTCAAACAAAAAAACGGTAGAGCAATTAATACTCTACCGTTTTTTAATTTGGGATTTAATCTAAAAATCTCAAAATCTCAAATTTACTCAGCTACTGGGGTCAATAATTCCCGCTGCTGTCCACCACTAACTCGCACAGTACCGCTTTCATCGACATCAACGACGGCTGTATCACCGTCTTTGATGCGACCAGAAAGAATTTCCTCGGCGAGGCTATCTTCTAATAAGCGCATAATCGCTCGACGTAAAGGTCTTGCACCATAACTGGGGCTGTAACCCTCTGTAATCAAGCGGTCTTTGAAGCGATCGGTGACTTCTAGGACGATACCCTTTTCAGTCAAGCGACCAAACACTTCTTTGAGCATGATTTCAGCGATTTCTGTCACCTCTAGCTTGCTCAACTGACGGAAGACGATAATTTCATCTAATCGGTTAAGGAACTCTGGACGGAAGTACTGTTTAAGTTCTTCGTTCACCAAAGTCTTAATTCTGTTGTATTGTGTCTCGCCGGCATTATCGGTGAACTCAAAGCCGATGCTGGAAGCACCTTTTTCAATTACCTTGGAACCGATGTTTGATGTCAAAATCAGCAAGGTATTCTTGAAGTCAACAGTACGACCTTTGGCATCTGTCAACCGACCATCTTCAAGAATTTGCAGCAGCATGTTGAATACATCTGGGTGCGCTTTCTCTATTTCGTCGAATAACACGACTGTGTAAGGACGACGGCGCACGGCTTCGGTCAACTGACCGCCTTCGTTGTAGCCGACATAACCAGGAGGCGAACCAATCAGTTTGCTGACGGTGTGGCGCTCCATATATTCGGACATATCTAGACGAATCATTGCTTCTTCGGAACCGAAGAAGTAACTCGCCAAGGATTTCGCCAACTCAGTTTTACCAACACCAGTCGGACCTGAGAAGATAAAGCTGGCGATGGGTCGATTAGGATTTTTCAAACCGACACGAGCGCGGCGAATGGCACGAGAAACTGCTTTGACAGCATCTTCTTGACCGATGAGTCGCTGATGCAGGGTGTCTTCCATGTGCATCAGCTTTTCGGATTCGGATTCGGTGAGTTTATTCACCGGAACTCCTGTCCAAGATGCGACGATGTGGGCGATGTCCTCTTCGGTGACGACGGGTTCTAAACCTTCTGTACCGGATGCGTTGGTTTTGCTTTGAGCGATCGCCCGAATTTCGGCTTTGATTTCCATTTCGCGATCGCGCAGTTCCCCTGCTTTCTCAAAGTCTTGACCGCGCACTGCGTCATCTTTTTCTTTCAATATCTGACGCAATTCTTTGTCTAACTCTTTTGCTGCTGGTGGCAATTGGGAGTTAATCAAGCGGACGCGAGAACCTGCTTCGTCAACCAAGTCGATGGCTTTATCTGGTAAGAAGCGATCGCTAATATATCTATCAGATAATTTCGCGGCTGCTACTAAAGCTTCATCGGAGATTTTCAGCTTGTGGTGCTGTTCGTAACGGTCACGAAGCCCGTACAAAATCTCGATTGTTTCATCAACGCTGGGTTCACCGACCATTACTGGTTGGAAGCGTCGCTCTAAAGCGGCATCTCGCTCAATGTGTTTGCGGTATTCATCAAGGGTTGTTGCACCAATACACTGCAATTCACCTCTTGCCAAAGCTGGTTTGAGGATGTTTGCCGCATCAATAGCACCTTCTGCTGCACCTGCACCAATCAGCGTGTGAACTTCGTCAATCACGAGAATGACATTGCCTGCCTGACGAATTTCATCCATGATTTTCTTCAGGCGTTCTTCAAATTCACCCCGATACTTGGTACCAGCTACCAGCAAACCGATATCGAGAGTGACTACGCGCTTATCTTCTAAGATGTCGGGGATATCTTTGGTGGAAATGCGTGTCGCCAAACCTTCAGCGATCGCTGTTTTACCTACACCAGGTTCCCCAATCAATACTGGGTTATTTTTGGTGCGGCGACCCAAGATTTGAATCACCCTCTCAATTTCTTTTGCGCGTCCTACTACTGGATCGAGCTTGCCGTCTACTGCCATTTGGGTCAGATTCGAGCCAAATTCGTCCAACGTTGGGGTTTTCGTTCGACCCGAAGAACCACCTGGAGAAACTTCGGCTGTTTCTCCCAGCATTCTAATGACTTGGGTTCGCACCTTGGAAAGATCCACACCGAGGTTTTCCAGAACTCTGGCTGCTACGCCTTCCCCTTCGCGGATCAAGCCCAACAGCAGATGCTCGGTACCAATGTAGTTATGTCCTAATTGGCGCGCTTCTTCCAAGGATAGTTCTAGAACTCGCTTTGCCCGTGGCGTAAACGGAATTTCCACAGCTACAAAGCCTGAGCCTCGACCTATGATTTTTTCTACTTCAATCCGAGCGTCTTTGAGATTGACGCCCATTGATTTCAGCACCTTAGCCGCCACCCCGGTACCTTCGCCAATTAGACCCAAGAGGATCTGCTCGGTACCGACAAAATTATGCCCAAGACGGCGTGCCTCTTCTTGAGCAAGCATGATTACCTTAATGGCTTTTTCTGTGAAGCGTTCAAACATAGTTTCGTTGATCCCATCACCTGCGTCGTGCCGGTATGCTGATTTTAGCATAAGCTCTAAGTTTGGGTGTCTGTATAAACAGATAGACATCCAAGGGCTAACACTCCGGTTAATCAGATAATTATTAACTTTTTATAACTTTCACCTGGTGTGTATACCGAGAGGTTTGATTTTAGACTCTCGATTTCACGGCAAAAAACGGGTTTTGGGTCTTTTTTTTGCCCTTCCCAAACAAAGATTAATATCACAAATTGGTGTTCCTTTCAATACATATGAACACACTATTTAAATATTTAATGTTTTTTTTGAGTATGTGGCTAATTAGATTAGAAATTCTAATCTTTATTGAAAAAATAACTGCCATGAGGACTGACTCAAGCGATCGCAAACTATGGTATGCCATGTGTCTAAAGTTTTGGGAAAATCTGGCTGTTGCATTTCTCCATTCCACAAAATTAGGGCATCTTCACCGTTATCTCTGTAATAACCGCGTCGTCGCCCTGCTGTTTTGAAACCAAATTTCTGATATAAAGATATTGCTACGGAGTTAGAAACCCGCACTTCCAGAGTGGCTCGCTCTAAACCGCGATCGTAAGCTCGAAGCAAAAGCGAATATAGTAAAGCTGCGCCCAAACCTTGACGGTGGTAGTGAGGATGAACCGCCACAATCGTAATGTGTGCTTCATCTACAATTGACCAAAAGCAACCCATTCCCAGCATTCTGGAGCTAGAGAAGTTGGAAAATAATCCCACTAATTCAGTGTTGGGACTTTCCAACTCTCGTTGATAAGCTTCTAAATTCCACAAACCCCCAAAACAGGCTTGATCTAGTTCTAAGGCTGCACTCAGATCATCTGGTGTCAGTGATTGAATTTCTAATGCTAATGAGATCACAATTATCAATAATGGGACAACGGGTCGCTAAACTGAGAATCGGAGTATCCACTCACGCTCCTAATTAGAACAAGGACAACTCTTATATTTATGGTATCGACTCACCCGGCAGGTATTCAACATTCTGGTAGTCAGTATTTACCGGAAAAAAACAGTAAAAATGCCAAATTGTCGCCTAATCAGCAACTTTTACCCTTGAGTGCCAGAGTTAATGGTAATGACTGCCTGGAAATAGGTGGCTGTGATGTCACAACTCTAGTTCAGCAGTTTGGTACGCCTTTATATATCTTGGATGAAGAAACATTTATTGGGGCTTGTCAGCAATACCGAGACTCTTTTGGGCAATACTACAAAGGTGAATCTCAGGTATTGTATGCTTCTAAGGCTTGGAGTTGTTTGGCAATTTGTGCGATCGCTGCTCATCAAGGTTTAGGTGTAGATGTAGCATCAGGAGGCGAACTTTACACGGCACTACAAGCAGGTGTCAGTCCTGATAAAATCTACCTTCATAGCAATAATAAGTCCCGCCAAGAGCTAATTTTTGCCATTGAATCTGGTTGCACCATCGTGGTGGATAACTGGTATGAGTTGCATACTTTGGTGGAAATAGCTCTTGAAGGGGGACTTCGTAGAGACACAGGTTATCGCGTCTCTACAACTCCCCTCTCCCCCACTCCTCCCATCCGAATAATGCTGCGGTTGACTCCGGGTATTGAGTGTCACACTCATGAGTATATTCAGACAGGACAGTTAGATACTAAATTCGGCTTCGATCCGAATGCGCTGGATGAATTGTTTACTTTTGTCAGTAAGGAATCTGCTCTGAACTGCGTGGGATTACATGCTCATATTGGTTCTCAGATTTTTGAACGTCAACCGCATCGCGATTTAGCTGCTTTGATGGTGCAGTGGTTAAGTAAAGCCGCCACTTACGGTTTAAGCGTGACAGAATTAAATGTTGGTGGCGGTTTAGGCATTAAGTATATAGAATCAGATGACCCACCGAGCATTGAAGAGTGGGTAAAACCGATTTGCGAAGTGATTGAATCTGCTTGTGAAGAAGAAAATCTACCTTTACCTAAGTTATTATGTGAACCTGGGCGATCGCTAATTGCCACAGCTTGTGTCACTGCTTATACGTTAGGATCATCCAAAGTGATTCCGGGAATTCGTACCTACGTAGCTGTGGATGGCGGAATGTCTGATAATGCACGACCGATTACTTATCAATCAGTTTACCGGGCAGTAGTCGCCAATCGCATGTCAACACCTTTAACCGAAACAGTGACAATTGCTGGTAAACATTGTGAATCAGGGGATATTCTGATCAAAAATGCCCAACTGCCAAAAACTCAACCCGGAGATATTCTTGTAGTAATGGCAACAGGTGCGTACAATTACAGTATGGCATCTAACTACAATCGTATACCGCGATCGGCAGCGGTTATAGTCAAGGATGGCGAAGCAAATTTAATTTTGCAGCGCGAAACTTATCAAGACTTGATTAGACAAGATTGCCTACCAGAAAGACTAAAGAAAGATTTTGGATAAAGCCTGAAGACTGAAAGATCGGATGAAGAACAAAGAATAGAGAATGAAAATTTTACACTTCATGCTTGATAATTCATACTTCATACTTCATCTTTCATCTTTCATACTTTATACTTCATACTTTCACGCCAGATGTCATGGGAGATTGGTGGAAGCAATGGCTGATAAACCTGGGACAGTCTGGGTCTTTGCTGCTTGAGACTCTGGATATAGCCTTAGTACTGGCGCTGACTTACATGATCCTAGTCATTATTAGTGAGCGCCGGACACTGTGGATGGTGCGAGGATTTATTGTATTGATGCTCGCGTCAGCTCTCAGCGGCAGATTGGGGCTACCACTGTTAAATTTTGTATTAGAAAAGTTGGTGATTGGCTGCGCTGTGGCGATGGCTGTAGCGCTCCAATCAGAGTTTCGACGATTTTTGGAACAATTGGGACGTGGTGAATTTCGGCAGTTATTTCTACCATCAAATCGGACAGTCCCCAAGTCTGATAGTGTGATTGATGAAATTGTCGATGCAGTTAAAGAACTGTCCAAAAACCGGATTGGTGCTTTGCTAATTTTGGAAACTAGTGGTCCAATTGACGAGCGCGATTTTTCTGTGCCTGGAGTCAAGCTGAATGCGGAAGTTTCTAAGGAACTGATACAGACAATTTTTCAGCCGAAAACTCTTTTGCACGATGGGGCGACAATGATCCGTGGCTCGCGGATTATGGCATCTGGTATAATTTTACCACTTTCGGGACGCACAGCCTCGCGCCAGTTGGGAACACGCCACCGGGCTGCGATGGGAATTACTGAGCGAGTCGAAAATTGCATTTGTGTTGTTGTATCAGAAGAAACGGGTTCTATTTCTTTAGCGGAAAGGGGAATCCTAAATAGACCGCTGACACTCGCGAAGCTGAAAGAGTCTTTAGAGGCTCGATTATCGCCAACTGTAGATCGCGAAGCTGTGGCTCCAGGTCTGTTAAGCTTGGTACGTCAGATTCGTAGTAAGGCACTAGCCCTCATTTCACGTTTACTTGGATTACCATCGACTGCTTCGCGAGATAAAAAATGACAGTACACCATACACAACTGCAATATTTGCCAGCTGATTTAAAGCGAGAATTACTGCCCAAACACGTTGCGGTGATTATGGATGGCAATGGTCGATGGGCTAAACGTCAAGGACTACCCAGGTTTATTGGTCACAAACACGGTGTTGATGCGCTGAAGGATTTGCTTCGTTGTTGTAAGGATTGGGGAATTGGTGCGCTGACGGCTTATGCTTTTTCAACTGAAAATTGGAAAAGACCTCAGGAAGAAGTTGATTTTTTGATGACTTTGTTCCAAAGAGTTTTGCGTCAAGAATTGCGCGAAATGCTGGAAGAGAATGTGCAAATTAGGTTTGTCGGTAATTTGCCCGCTTTACCGCGTATTCTTCAAGAAGAAATTTCCCGTTCAATGGAAGAAACTAAGGATAATCGCGCTATCCGATTTACAGTTGCCACAAACTATGGTGGACGACAAGAAATTTTACAGGCTTGTCAAGCGATCGCCGAGCAAGTAAAGCAAGGTTTACTTCAACCTGATGAAATTGATGAAGCAACTTTTGAACGCCATCTCTACACGGCAGGAATTTGTGACCCAGATTTATTAATCCGCACTAGTGGGGAAATGCGAATCTCAAATTTCCTTCTCTGGCAAATGGCTTACGCGGAAATTTATATCACCGAAACTCTGTGGCCCGATTTTGACCGCGCCGAATTTCACCGCGCTTTATCTGCTTATCAGCAACG
>CASBQA010000015.1 GCA_949127635.1 Nostocales cyanobacterium PMM_0069
GAACAAACTTCAGTACCCACAAAACGTCTTTAATGGAACTGACAACTTCAGCTTCTGGAATCAACTTTTTAGGAGTCCATTCTTCTTGAAGAGTTTGTCCTGGAATATACTCTTGTACTAAATAGAATTCTTGAGACTCTTCAAAATAAGCCATCAACTGGGGAATCTGATCGTGATGACCCAAAATATCTAAAATTTCAGCTTCAGTTTTAAATAGACGTCTGGAAAGCTCTAAAAATACTTCATCGGTGCGAGCAGGTTGCAAATGCTTAACTACACACATAGGCTTGCCCGGTCGATGAGTATCTTCAGCTAAATAAGTATAACTAAATCCCCCAGAACCAAGCAGCTCAGTGACTTGATAACGCTTGTTTAATAGTCTTTCTACTTGTGAGCCATCATGAATCCCTGTCCGTATCTGCGTTCTGGAATTTCCTCCTTCCCTTAAAAGTGCTTGCAATAACGAGATGTTTTCATTTTGGTCTTTAATCTGAAGTGCTATTTTTTCTTTTTCTTGCTTGTTTTGAAATGAGGTATAACCCACAACCCCCACTGTTGCTATAATAAAGCCTAAGGCTGGGGATGCTAAAGGTACCCACCCTGCATAAGTAAAAATAACAAACCCGCTAAACAATAGTACTCCTAAAGTACCAGCGCCCAAGAGTCCTAAGCGGAGTGGATGCTGAATACGCAATCCGAGTACACCACCCGCGAAAGTCCATCCCCAGATCCAGAGAATTTCTCCCCATTGAGGTAAAAACCAAAATAGAGGTCGCTTTCCGGAAGCTGCATCGAGAATCTGGCTGATCATATGTGCATGAATTGTCACTCCAGGCATTTTGCCAGAATCGTCCCGCTTGCCATTACTATAAGGTGTATTACGAATATCTTGGGAACTTGGTGCAGTCGCGCCAATTAAGACAATACGATTTCTGACCGAAGTCGGCTGGATGCGATCGCCTAGCACATCTGATATACTAACTTTTTGAGCGACGTTATTCTGCGATCGGTAGTTTAACAGTATTTGAAAGCCACCGGCATCGATGTCTTGATAACCACCTGAGTCAGTTTCCAAGCGCTTAAACAAAGTTTTTCCTATTTGCATTCCCCCAGAAGTAAATTTTGGTTGAATATTTAAGTACTGAAGCGCCAATTGAAACCCAAAAGAAGCTGGAGTTTTACAATTTGACTTGGGGTTGGGTGTAAGCACTAGTAAATTTCGCCGAATTAACGTATCTCCGTCTTGTGGGATATCAGCGAATCCTGCGTTTTGGGCTTCTACACCCATCGGTGGTGCTACAGATTCAGTATTATTTGCACCCACTGTACAGATAGTCACAATGCGTGGACTATTTTTTATGTGTGTTAAAAGTTTCTGATGACCAGGTTCAACTGGGCGATCGCGAAAGAAATCTAAACCGATGGCTTTTGGTTGATAGCGCTCTAGTTTGGTCAATACTGTGTCTAAAGTTTCCCCAGTCGGCGATCCCTGGTTTAATTTTTTAATATCGTCTCCGCTAAATTCCACAATCAACAAACGCGGGTCTGGACTTAAAGGAGCACGTCTTTGCATCATCAGGTCAAAAGCTTTCAGTTCTGCCGACTCTAATACATCCTCTAATCCTTCCAGCCGTTGAGCTGCAACTAGCAATACACCTGTAATTAAGCTAATCACAACTACGGGCTGTATCAGCACATTTCTGAAGTTGATAACCATAAACAATTAAAAATAAAAAATAGAAATTTCTGATTTGATTCTGTTTTTTAAATATAATACTTTCTGAGCAGCCTATAATCATAGCCCGCCGAATCAATAGCCGAGAAAGTATTATAGGACTTACGCAAGCGTCACAAAATAATGTCAGGCACATATTTTCAATTTGACGTTAATATTTGTAAGGACTGATTTATAAACTTTAAAAATAAATTAATTTAATGTGACAGTTTGAAGATAAATGTGCCAATTGCGTAATACAACCGCAAGCCGAAGAACCAGGAAATTACTCTCAAGTTAGATTCGTCGAACGAGGTGTTTTGTGATAATCCATAACCTGAAGAATATCGCACTATCAAGAAATCTTTCCGAGTTCTTTACATTTTACATGTATAGTCTAATTGGTGTCTACTGAAAAAGAATGTAGAGACTATTCTGTGCTACGTCTCTAGGGCTTCTAGATAACGCATATTTAATTTCGGGAGATGTCTAATTATTATTCTGCGTTCTCAGATTGGTATAAAGTAGTGCTTGACAAATCAAGATTTTAGCACTTTCCCATCAACTTTTACGCTCTCAGCTGGGTTTTACAGTTTTTTCTTACAGTTGATCTACCGGACATCATATTAAAAAATGAATCAATTAACTGAAAGACCTATTAGTCAGAGGCTACATCTTCATTATTTGGATGGCTTACGAGGAATTGCATCTTTGTATGTAGTATTTGTCCACGTTGAGCCATATAAAGGAGAACAATTGCCTATATTTTGGTTATTTTTTGAAAAAATACTGCGTTATGGTGGATTTAGTGTTGTAGTTTTTATTGTACTTTCTGGCTATGTTTTGATGCTGCCAGTAGCCCGTTCTCAAAACGGGCATCTATCAGGAAGTTTGATTGATTACATTAAAAGGCGATCGCGTCGGATTTTGCCACCTTACTATGCTGCTCTTTTTTTATCAGTGTTCCTAGCAATGACAATATTTGTACTAGAAACATTTACCAGTTTCCAGTGGAACAAAGTTGCTGGAGAGGGTCCATTTTCTCCAAATTTTTCCTTGATTGATGTTTTATCCCATCTGCTACTAATTCATAATCTCAGCCACAGCACATATTTAACTATCAACCCACCTATGTGGAGTGTGGCTACGGAGTGGCAATTATACTTTTTCTTTCCGCTATTATTACTACCTCTTTGGCGGCGCTTCGGTTTATTATCAGTTGTGATAGCCGCCTTTGTAATTGGGATAGCACCATTTTATCTGCTAAATGGATTTTCAATGTCATCTAGTTCTTGGTTTATCGGCTTATTTGCCTTGGGGATGGCAGCAGCAGATATTGGATTCTCTCAAAAACCTCAGTTAATGGCAATAAGAAATTCCCTACGGTGGGAAATACTAGCTATTGTCTTCACTGTTATTGCTTTTTTAACTGAGTGGAAACAAGTAGGATTAGATATATGGATTGGTCAAAGTTTTTGTGGATTAGCAGGTGTTTGTCTATTTATTTACTGCACCAAATTAATGATTGAGGGCAAAAAGTTGCCCTATCCTATAAGGCTATTGGAGCATCCTTGGGTGGTTGCACTTGGAGCATTTTCTTATAGTCTGTATCTAATTCACGGACCAGTATTAGTGCTAGTGCGTTACTTTCTTTTTAATCTGCCAATATCCCCATCTATGTTTGCTGCTACATGCTATTTGGTAGGTGTAGGAATGTCGTTAGTAATTGCCTACTGGTTTTATTTAGTTTTTGAGCGACCATTCATGTCCAGTTTGTTAAAAAAGCGCTTTTCTTAAAACCGTCGTAGAGACGTTCCACTGGAACGTCTTTACATTGTAAGTAATTTACCGAACCTGATATGACTACCCTAACGAGCAAAGATGCTTTCTTATATGTGTTTTAGCTTATTACAGAAAGCTTTGTGGTTGACAACCAGATGACATACCGATGAAACTGCCAATAAAAAGCAGGATGCCAAACATCAACAATAAACCGCCACTGACCTTAACCGCAATATTTCCATCAGGTCGAATTTCTGAGCGAGATTTATCGCTATTGATCACAAGAAAAATACCAGAGACAATTACGACAATTGCTCCCACCAAAAATTTATAGCAGTTCATAAATCCTTGCTTGTAAAAGAGTTTTTTTCTAAGATTTGACTAATTGAATTACACCGCAGGCTTGCCGACCACCGCCGGCTTCATCTGCCGTACCCTCAGCTTTCTTTTGATCGACCAACTTATGGACAATCACCGCACTTCCATCACTATCAAACAAGCTTGTGGGACTCTCAGAAAGAGTGAAACTGCTAGAAAAAGTTTCCATTCTCCCCTTACCGACAACACTAATTTCGATGTTTTGTAAATCTCCTAAATGATAAGGATGATTTTTTTCTACAGGAGTTGATGAACCGAATGGACCTGGATCAAAATGTCCGCCAGCAGAACTAAAAGGCTTTTCCAGTTGAGCTTCACAGACACCTTTTTCGTGTATGTGAATGCCATGAAGTCCAGGGGTTATAACTTTAGGATCGCCTTGAAGTTCAATAGCAACCCAGACAAAACCATTTTTCGTCTGCATTGCTTTAAAGGTGCCTGTGATACCAGAACCAGCGATCGCAGCTTTTGCTTGCACGTTTTTAGTGACATTTTCTCCAGACGAACTACAAGCTGATATTAATAGTAGCAATATCAAAGCTAGGTGGTAGATGAATTTCATAGATTGTTATGAAAGATAATTGGGCATTGGGCATAGGGCAATGGGCATGGGGCAATGGGAATTAAAGAAGTTCTTTGAAACTGACATCTTGCACCATTCTCAATTAGCACCATAAAAGTAACCGTTCACAGCTTTTAGCACGCATTCCACTCAAGTAGACCCAAACCCTTGTTAAGTCGTCTAAAGACGACTTCAGCTATTAGCCTTAGAATTCATTCTAAGGCGGTTGTTGGGATTGGTGAAAGATATCACTTGACTAAATACGATTCTTTCCATGCCCAATTCAACCTAAAAATCTACGCATCAATTACAACTTTGCCAATAGGGTAAGAAATGCAAGTAAGAATGTAGCCTTCTTGAACTTCGCTTTCTTCCAAACCTTCGGGTTCACCTTCTAATCTGACTTCTCCTTCTAGTTTGCGTTTCTTGCAGGTACCACAAACTCCAGCACGGCAACTACTGCGAATTTTCACTCCTTCCTGGTCAGCCAAATTTAAGATGGGTTCTTCCCCATCACAATCGACTTCTTTGCCTGACTTAGAGAAAACTACAACAGTTTTTCCAGAAGAGGTTGACTTGGGCAAAGTGGGAGTTGGTGCCGCTACTGATGCACTTACCGCAACGCGATCGCTACCATTTGATGCTGGAACAGTTTCTGTAGAAAAATTCCTCATCATATCCATGAAGCCAGCAACGGGGGTGACGTTTTGAGTTGTGCTGCTAGCGACAGTTTCTGGTTTAGGCTCAACAGATTTGGTTTTTTTCTTTGGAGGTCCAAAGCTTTCTTCATAGTAGTTTTGCATGGGGAAGCTGATACTTTCGAGCATTTGTTTGGTGCCTTCCATGAAGGTATCTGGTCCACATACATAAACAGTGCGAGTTCGATAATCTGGCGCAACAACTTGCAACATAGCTGCATCAAGTCTGCCAGTTAAACTTAACCAGCTATGACCCGGTTCATTGCGAGTTGTAGAGACTGCTAAATGAAAATTCGGATACCGCCCAGACATCATCTCTAGTTCATAGCGATAAATGATATCACGGGGGCTGCGAGCGCAGTGAAAAAAGATAATATCGCAATTAGCGCCAGTATCACATAACCACCTAGACATAGACATCATCGGTGTGATCCCGCTACCGGCAGATATTAGCAAAAGTTTTTGCGATGGATTGGCGAAGCAAGTAAACTTACCCAAAGGTCCATTTATCTTGATGATACTGCCTGGTGTAACGTTGTCGTGCAACCAGTTAGAAACTAGACCTTTTGGTGTTTCGGGTTCACAACCAGGAGGAGGTGGGACGCGTTTGACGGTGATTTCTAAGGTGTGGGGACGTGAGGGAGTTGAGGAAATGGAATAGGAACGCGATATCTCTTCACCATTGATTTCTAAATCAAGGGTGACAAACTGACCTGGTTTGTAAGTGAACAACACCGGTGGATCACACGCAAAGCGAAAGGTTCTCACATCATATGTTTCATCGATAACACTGATGCAGCGGACTGTTAAATCTCCTTTCGTCCAGCGTTGGAGGTCGGTGGGTTCTACCATCGCCACTGGCATATATTCTTGAGGAGGGACGACAGCAGGAGGGGGTAAAGGTGCTTCTACTGGTTTAGTATCAACTTTTTGCTCCGCAACAACTTGGTTAGCTATTTCTTGATTGTCTGATTGGGGGCTTGCTTTTTGTACCTGTGGTATGTCTATTATCGTGTCATCGTTGGAACTCCTTTCTACTGAACTAATTTGTACAATCATCAAGAAATATCTACCGACTTGAATTGAGTCGCCATTCTTGAGTAGATAATCATGATTGATTTGGGCGTTTTCGCCATTCAATCGCGAACCACAGCTGCTTGCAAGGTCAGCATAATAATAATTTTGATTTTTGTGGGAAATTTTTCCATGCATCCGGCTGACTTCGGTGCCGTCTAAAACTAAATCACAGTTCAACAAGCGTCCAATAAAACATTCCTGATTGAGTTTTGTGTTTAAGTTTAAATCTACTTCTTGCAGTTGCTCTGGCTTTTTTGGATCTATTACTTTGATTTTAATCACGCCTATTTTCCTCCAAGAATGTTAGTTAAATTGTGTTATGACCCCAATCGGTAATTGATATTACAATCTCTACTAGCTTTGAAATTTATTTCCTTAAGGTTGCCAAGAATCATTTACAGTCTAACTAAAGTAAATTACGGAAAACCACTATAAATAATATCAGATAGTAGCGCCCATTTTCTGGTATGAATTTAATTCGTGGTTGCGCTCAACAACGCAACCACAAATCAAATTAAATTTGCGTAACGGTAGCTATTTGCCCTAAACTTTGCTGAAGTCGAACACTGACCGTTTTTAAGACATTGGTTGTGAGTAATGGGTCTAGTGAAAGTACTGCCTCGAAATCTTTTGCTTTGATAGCTAAAGTCCGAATTTTGGCTTCACCTGCAACAACTGTTGTTGAATATTGGCTATGGGTCAACACTTCTAGTTCACCAATAGTTTGCCCAGAGGAGATAGTAATACCTTTGCCTGTATTGCTGGAAAGTACTTTTGCCTCACCATCAATTAAAACTATCAGTTCAAAGGCAGGTCTTCCCTCTTTGCAGATTTCTTGTTGAGGATGATAAATGCGTAGTTCGCTATTACGTGCCAGTTCAATCAAAGCATTTGCCTTGATATTTTTGAAGAAGCTGCTATCATAAAGCCATAACAGCTTGTCTAAAGTTCCTACAGATTCGGTGATTGTATTGTGGGGCAAAGGTCGCATTTCCCACTGGATGTGGATAACTAAATCATCTCCACCGCTAAAACGAACAAAATCTCCGGATTTCAGTTGTTTTTGCTGGTCGTGAATGTTTTCTTTGCCAATGCGTAGACCGTTGCTGCTTCCTAAATCTTTAACGCTGACTCCTTTTTCATCGAGATAGAATATAGCGTGCTGTCGCGAAACACGCTTATCAGGAATAACGATATCGTTCTCCTGTCCCCGTCCAACTTGAATTGTTGACTGCTGAAAAGTCTTCTTTTCTGTGCGTCCCGTTGCTCTGATTTGAGCAATTAGAGTTGGTACAGTACCAGATCCATTTGCTTGGTGAGTTTGACCGAGAATTATTTGTGCTGTTTCTTGCACGAGCCAATCATTATTTTGCTTGGCATCTAGCAATCGGCGAGCTTCCGCAAAAGCAATAGAAGGATTAGACTGATGCAAGGCATAAAGACAGGCAGCTTGTACTAAAGGATCTACGTCTTGTAAAAGTGCAAGCAAAACGTCATTAATTGCCTCTGTACTATGTGTGCCTTTAGCACCCAAGTTAGTAGGAGCAGAATTAAAAGAATAAGATTGTATTTCTTGCTCAGAGTAATTGTTGGTGACACCAAGTTGTTGTGTTGATGTCGGTAGAGGCTGAGTTAGCTGATCGTGTTGTCGTAATGAAGAGATTACTCTTGGACTCAAACGGTTTTGCCATCTTGACTGCTCATCGTGCAGCATTTCTTCGGTGACATTTGCTGCCAATACACCGATTGAACGACCAATATTAAAGGCTTCCGATGAGTCTCCCAGCAATTCTAAGATCCGCAATAACTGGGTGGTAATGAGTTTTTTCTTTTCTTGTACAGCTTGTCGCAGCAAGACATAAACAGGTGCGTGCGGGTTTGGCACTGAGTTAGACAGTATTTGACCATGCACGGCTAAATCTTGGAGTTGAGTTAATAAAACTTTAGCTTTCTGTAGAAGTGGACCGTCTTGATTAAACATTTCTGCGAACACTTGTTCGTGTTCGTCTGTTGTAATGGCATATTCTTGTCTTAATGCCATGATTTCCTTTTGCCTGCGCGCGATCGCATCAAGTAAAGGTGTACCGCTTTCCAGCAGTTGCTGAATTAGCGACTCTGATGCACGTCGATACCCTTCGATCCGCAATTGGGTTTCTCGACTGCGTTGTTTTTGTGGTTCTAGAAGGGTGTAATCTTCAACTCCCAGTTCTGCTAAAACGGCATAATGTTCTTCATCAGTTACGTTCAGTTCTTTCCGCATATCTTTGAGAACTTCCAAACTGTCTGCGGAATTATTTACTTGTCCTTCTTCTAAGGCTTCACGCAAAACTCCTTTATAAACTTGTACTCGATCTGCACGCTTAAAATCAGGTAGGACTTTGGCAAGAACATACACTTCATCGGGAATTAAATCTTGCAGCGAACGTCCTTCAAGTAGCTTTGACCAATCTACTGCTAGCTTGTTCAGTTGACGACGCAAATTACTTGCTAGACTTTCGCGAGAATAACGCTCTCGGCTGCGAGTCAAGCTACGATACAGCCACAAGCTGCTGAGGATGACGATAATACCGTTCAATCCCAGGATAGCCCAACCGGGCAGTAAGCTGATATTTGGGCGTCCGCCAAACATGAAGAAGACGTTGAAGGAGACAAATACAGACACGACAAACATGACATGTAGTACTTGTTCTTCATTTAAATATTTATTTTTAGAATGCAGGTAAGCTCTATAGGCTTTTTCTAAACCTAAACTGATGAAATAGCTGCCGATCGCAAAAACTGCCAAAGTCAAAGGTGCTGCAATTACCTTGGGAATGGGAATTGGTTGATTAAAGAAGTAAAATCCGGGATTGAAGAGTGTGCGTAATTGCCCTTCTTCATGAGTCCATGTCCCAGAGTAATAGTAGTCCCAGTTGCCAGCATACAGAAAGTAGAACCAATAAAATCCGAACATCAGACCAAAGTAACTGTAGAAAAGTATCTTTTGGTCTGGTTTGGTGATTCCCTCCCAGTATGAACGCTCGGCGTCAATGTCCATACAAGGAGATTGACAACTTACACAAGCACTTTTTTCTTGACCAGAACTATCCACTGTCCGACAAGTTGACTGGGTGATGCTTTGGGGTGGTTTGTCGTGAGCATCAGATCCTAATAACCCCCGTGGACCTGTGTAAAACATTTGTACAGGTGCCATTGGGCAAAAATACTGACACCAGCTTCTTCCTTTGTAGAGAAAGCCGATTGTAATGGCTGAAGTGATGGTAAATAGCAGAAAAATCGCCATTAATGTGCAATCGCCATTCACAAAAAGGATGCGAATATTCAAACCCAAGTAAAATAAACCTAATTGCAGATATAGATAATTGCGTCCCAGCCAAGACTCTTTCTCTACACCTGCCTGTTCATAGCGAACGTTACCTGTGTCTGGGTTAACGACTTTGCGCTTGCGTTGAATTCCTAAGGCGCGAGGAATTTGTGAGAAGAAATATAATGGACAAATCCGTCGCCAAAATTCATGACCGAACACTAGCAATACCAGAATTCCTATCGGCAAAACCATTGCCCAAAATACCCGTGGACCCATGCGGTATGGCTCTTGCGGCAAACATACGCCCTGAATTTTGACGCAACTTGAGGGATCGAGGTATTTTTCTGGATGGAGATGAAAAGGACTAATGAGATTACTTGGATCTGTGAACGATCTAGAAATTGGATCGTACAATAAAGAGAATATTAACGTCAGCCAGCCTATTGCTAGTAACCACCTGACGAGATGCATTTTTTTTTCTTCAACTTGACTAATCATCTGTTTTAGCTTCTTTATAGTAAGACATGAAAAACAGTCATGATATTGTACAAAAGATGAGAGTTTTCCCCTGATCTTATGTACAGTAGGTAGAATAATCCAGTATTCAGGTGCTTTCAAAAAATGAAAGCAAGAGTTGAGATAATAATACAACTTTTCTCAAACAATTTCGTAAATTACTGACTTTTGCAAAATTTTATTAATGGTGCATCGGTAATTGCCCCCAAATTTACTGATCCCATTCTCCAATAATAATTTCAGAAATTACTAATTTTTGCAACATTCTATTAATGGTGCATCGCTAATTGTCCCCAAATTTACTGATCGGAGCAAATCTTGCCAGTCAGTTTTTAATTCGGTATCATTAGGACGTTGACGCCTTAACTGCGCCATGCTTGTCAAGGCATCGGTGAAAGAGCCAGACAATGCATAGATATTAGCACGCTCCCGCACATCTGAAGACGCTAAATCTCTTTGCAATTTTTCATCGGGTGCCAGTCGGACAATTGAACCTTGTACAACTAAGTCTCGACTGCGTTCTTTTTGATCGCATACCGCTGATAAAAACCAACGGTAAGTTTTGCCTACTTTGATTTCTGGACTTGAATTAGCAGGTATTACACTAACAATTCCTGATTTCGCTGGAGTTTTAAAGGTTGATTTATTAATTACCTCCTGGTTTTCATCTTGTATAACTAGTTCTAATGCTTGAGCATTAGTTTCGGGAACATAGAAAAATAATGTCGGATAAGAGGAAGTTGTTATTTGAGGATCTTCTAACGGTGCAAGAGCAATAATTGGTTGATTGTTGGATGTGCAGGAATTTCCTCCCCTAGATCCTGCTGATATCCGTCTACGTGGTATACCACCTAACCCTGCTGGAGGATTGAATTTTCTACTGACATTACCTGCATTTCTATTAGCAGGAGCGGACTGCTCAACAGACTGTTGATTATTATTACCTAAACCTATTATTATTTCCGTATCTGGTAGCTTTTGTGTCCGCGTTCCTGCGGGGATCAATCGTCCGGGTTGTCCGAAGTCGAAGTTAGCAGGTATATATAAAATATTGCGTCTTGATTTGCTACCGAGGATGCGATCGCGTTCGATATAACTTTGAATATTGCTAATAGCGATCGTCGCATATGTATCGCCAGGTTTTGCCTGTAATGCCTGTTGGAAATAATTTAAAGCACCGAGGTAATTACGAAGCTTTGTAGCATCATAACCCTGTGTCATATACTTGGTATAGTTGCTTTGGCTAGATTTCGCTTCCATCAGCATCATTGTGGGAAAATTTGCTGGTATCTTTATGGAGCAGCCACCAGGTAATACCAAAGCAACAATTGCTACAGTGCTGATATATTTTTTCCAGATTTGGTATTTCACGGGTGATGCGCTATTAGTAGCGCTACTGATAGTCTGTATTGTACTACAAAATTGGTTCTTGTGATTCCGCAATTACACCTGTCAAAATATCAAGTTGTAATTTCCACACTATTTTCCGGCATAAGTGTCAATAAGTAACAAAAATTAAATAATATGCTATTTCCTGGGATCTACCTCTTTTTACGCTAGAGGGGAGATAAAGAATTTAAATGCCTAATTGCTTATTTTGCGTAAGTTCTGCTTGTATTTAATTACGCCTGCCTACTTAGATGAAATATTTGAGATATTGCTTTCAAAACTTGCAGTAGTTGAATTGAAGATTCAACACGAGTAATGTCTAGTTTTGGTAGTAATTGATAAATTGGTGGATTTCCTTGCTGGATATAAACAAACTGATAATCCATACCGTTAGTAGTCAATCCCCAAACTGATGATTGTTGTTCAATACCTTTATAAGCATAAGTGAGCAATTGGGGTAAACCATCAAAGGCATTAAGACTACTATTTTTAGCTTCAATTACCAATATCCAAAATGGCGTAGTCGTGGTTCTACCTTCAGTTTTATTAACTGCTAAAATATCCATCCTTCCTTTGATGATTGTATCTTCATCTTCAACGGATATATCAGCAATATTTTCTTCTAAAGTTATTTTAATATTAGTCCTATAAAAGCCCGATAACTTAATTAATGGAGCCAGAAAAAGAAACTTTATTTGCCCTTCGGAAATTTTACCTTCTGAGTAGTATTCACGAAAGATATTCTGGATTTGCAACAGTTCTTGTTGTTCAAGCTCTGTTAGTGATTCTAGAGAAAGTAATGATGTAAATGAGTTATTGAGCTGCTCTTCAAATTTGAAAAGCTGTAGAACATTTTTGAGGCTGAGGTTTCTTGCGTCTAAAGTTGTAGTCATTGTTTAATTTTTTATCTAGAATTATTGATTTTGGAAATACACCTAGTAAGTAGGTCAAAGGTCAATGGTCAATAGACAAACGTCGTGAAAAACAATGTAGAGACGTAGCACTGCTACGTCTAATCAAAGGTTTCGGGCAATGCATAATAAAAGAGCGGTCGATGTCTAATGGTCAATGGTCAATGGTCAATAGTCAAAAGTGAAAAAGCTTATAAGTGAGGCTTTACTACTTTGACAAAAGTTGCTGAAATTTCTCAATTGTTAATCCAGCATCTTTGACAATTCCAGCGATCGCATAAGCATTGACAGGATTTGCTCTCTTAAGGACAATAATCCTTTCTCCATTGGTCATGACAACATGTTTACCCTGCCCTACAATAATAAAACCAGCTTTCTCAAACGCGGCGATCGCTTGTAGATGATTTACTCTTGGTAAGCTGGGCATATTTATTCTACTTCTACATAACGAGCTTCAGTATCCGGGATCATCTCTTCCACTGCATCAAGATACGCTTGGATCGCATCTTTGATATTTTCTAAGGCTTTTTCTTCGGTCTCTCCCTGTGACCAACAACCTAGTAAACTTGGACACCAGACAGCATAACCTTCTTCAGTCTTTTTTAACTTGACTTTGTATCGCATATTATCTCGTAACTTTCTTCTTTTTTAATTATATGAACAGCGTTCTAACCAGAGAAAAGCCGTCACGATGTAATAATTCTTAATTTACCCTGGCAAAATGTTGCAAATCTTGATTTAATTGATAGACTTGTACCTTATTAGCCTAGACAGATAGCGCCTTATGGTGCATATAAAGCGCGTTGAACTTACTAATTTTAAATCCTTCGGCGGTACTACTTCTGTCCCTTTACTGTCGGAGTTTACTGTCATTTCTGGTCCCAATGGTTCCGGAAAGTCTAATATACTAGATGCACTGCTATTTTGCCTCGGACTCTCTAGTTCTAAGGGAATGCGAGCCGATCGCCTTCCCGATTTGGTAAATAATACTCAAACGGGTAAAGGACGTTCTACTGTCGAAGCTAGTGTGACGGTGACGTTTGATTTGGGGAATGAGGATTTCTCACGCAGAGGAGCAGCGGAAAGTCTGAGCGGAGGTTTCCTCCGATCAGAACTTTCCAAGAGAGAGTCGCAAAGTGAGGAAGTGGGAGAGGAAAATCCCAAATCCCAGGATTGGAGTGTGACTCGTAGGTTGCGGGTTACTCACCAAGGTACTTATACATCGAATTACTACATTAATGGTGAAGCTTGTACGCTGACGGATTTACATGAGCAATTAAGTGAATTGCGGATTTATCCTGATGGTTATAATGTGGTGTTGCAAGGCGATGTTACCAGCATTATCTCAATGAATGCGCGAGAGCGACGAGAAATTATTGATGAATTGGCTGGGGTAGCGTCGTTCGATCGCAAGATTAAACAAGCTAAAAGTACTTTAGACGAAGTTAAGGATAAAGAAGATAGTTGTCGAATTGTTGAGACGGAGTTAACTTCACAACGCGATCGCCTTTCTCAAGATCGCACGAAAGCTGAAAAATATCAAAAGCTTCGCACAGAATTTATCGAAAAGCAATCTTGGGAAGCTGTGTTGTCATGGCGTAGTTTACAATTATCGCAAGAAAGGTTAGCGAATCAAATTCAATCAGGCGATCGCACTTCTACTGATATTTCAACTCAATTAACAACGCTTGCTTCTGAAATCGCTGAAAAAACTGTTGAGTTAGATGAACTTAATCGACTTGTAAAGGCGTTGGGAGAAGAGGAAGTTTTAGCGGTACAATCTAATCTGGCGACTCAAGAAGCGGAACGCAAACAACTTCAACGTCAAGAAGGTGAGTTGGAAACAGCTTTTGAAGAAACGGCAAAGCGTTTGGAACAACAAACCCAAGAAATTCAACAATATCAAGTTTCTTTAGAACAACAATCTCAGCAACAAATTGTAGAGACGCGATATATCGCGTCTCTACAGCAAGAACGAGATGAAGCGCGACAATGTTTAGAAGTTTCTCGCGAAGCTGCTGCTCTAATTGCTTCTGCGAGTGAAGCTTGGGTACAGCAACAAACTGCGCTGAACCGTCAAATTGATACTTTGCTGCAAACTTTGGAACCGCAACGCACTGAACAAGCGCAACTTAGAGAACGCAATAATCAATTACAAGAGTTAATTCAAGAACAAACTCTGTTAGTTGAACGTGATGAACCTTTGTTAGCAGAAAAGCAAGCTGAATGTACGCAACTGGAAACAGAATTTAATGCTTATAGCGAACCGATTCAAATTTTAGCGCAAACTTTAACTGCTACAGATCAAGAATTAGTAATTCAACAAGAAACGCAAAAAAGGTTACTTTCTGAACAACGTGAAAAACAACGTTCTTTAGATAAATTAGAAGCGCAAGTTGCCGCACAGCAAGAAGTTCAAGGAACTCAAGCTAGTAAGGTTATTTTACAATCGGGAATGCCGGGATTATGCGGGTTAGTTGTACAGTTAGGAAAAGTAGAACCGCGCTATCAACTCGCTTTGGAAATTTGTGGTGGTGGACGTTTGGGACATATTGTGGTAGAAGATGATAGCATCGCCGCTGCGGGAATTGAACTGTTAAAACAAAAGCGTGCGGGGAGAGCGACTTTTTTACCGTTAAATAAAATTCACGCATCTAAATATATTCAAGATGCAACGCTGCGTTATGCGAACGGCTTTGTGGATTATGCGGTGAATTTGGTGGAGTGCGATCGCCGTTATCGAGATATATTCAACTATGTTTTCGGTAACACTGTCGTCTTTGATTCGATTGAGCAAGCACGCAAGCAGTTAGGATTATACCGCATTGTCACCTTACAAGGCGAATTGTTGGAAACTAGCGGTGCAATGACTGGTGGAAGTAACACGCAGCGATCAGCGTTGCGATTTGGTACGGTGGAAGCAGGGGAATCTGATGAAGTTATTGGTTTGAAAAGTCGCTTAAATGAAATTGAGCAGGTTTTAGAACGTTGTGGTGAAGCGATAAATACTCTCTCAGTTAGGAGTAAAACGCTTTCAATAGAGGTAACAGAAGCACGTCAAGCGAAAAGAGAACAACAACTGCAATTAGAGCAGTTACAAAAAGAAATCAAAACTTTGATAATACAATTAGAAGGAACGCGATCGCACCTTGCTCAAAATAGCGAAAAGTTAATTACTGCTCAAACCCGTTTGGAAGTTTTAGATCGGGAATTACCAGGGCAAGAAAATCAACTGCAACAATTGCGACATACTTTATCGGAGTTGGAAGCGTCGCAAACTCCTAGCGAATGGCAAGAAATTCAAGCAAGAATTAAAGTTCAAGAGCAACAATTGCAACAACGCGAAACAGCGTTAAGAGAAGTTGAACAAAAATTAACAAATCTCGAAAATCAGCAGCAGCGTTTGCATGAGAAAATCACTGAAGGCGAACAGCGAATAAGCGAGTATCAAACGCAACAAACATTATGTAGAGACGCGATATATGGCGTCTCTACGCAAATGACAGCGATTAGCACGCAAATAGCCGAGACTCGTGCCAAATTGAGCGAACTCGAAGCAAATTTAGGAGAAGAGAAACAAAAACGCGATCGCACAGAACAAGAATTACGTGAGTCCTTACTGCGTCAGCAACAATTACAATGGGAACTGGAAAAGCTCCAAGAAACTCAACAAACAAGACGGGAGGAATTAGCCGCAGTTAGGGAGCAATTGCAAATTCTAGCCCCAGAATTGCCCAGTCCTTTACCAGAAGTACCTAATAAAGTAGACTTAGAAGAATTGCAGAAAGAATTGCGATCGCTTGCCAAACGACTGCAAGCAATGGAACCAGTCAACATGCTTGCGCTGGAAGAATACGAACGCACTTCAAACCGCTTGAATGAACTTACAGAAAAGTTACAGAGATTAGAAAGCGAACGCACCGAATTACTTTTCCGGATAGAAAATTTTACCACATTGCGGCAACGCGCTTTTAAAGAAGCATTTGACGCGGTGAATGAAAACTTTCAATCAATATTTGCTACGCTTTCTGAAGGTGACGGCTATTTGCAACTTGAAAATCCCGAAGATCCGTTTAGCAGCGGATTGAATTTAGTTGCACATCCTAAAGGTAAACCCGTACAGAGACTAGCTTCCATGTCTGGGGGAGAAAAATCGATGACAGCACTGAGTTTTATTTTTGCTCTGCAACGCTACCGCCCATCGCCATTTTACGCCTTTGACGAGGTAGATATGTTTCTAGACGGAGCAAACGTAGAAAGATTAGCTAAAATGATTAAGCAACAGGCGCAACAAGCACAATTTATAGTTGTTAGTTTGC
The DNA here is from genome assembly GCA_949127635.1 of Nostocales cyanobacterium PMM_0069. GTDB lineage: Bacteria > Cyanobacteriota > Cyanobacteriia > Cyanobacteriales > Nostocaceae > Hassallia. Next base: position 16,654 of record CASBQA010000015.1, read on the forward strand.
GCCGTCCGATGATAGAATCAGCCGAACGCACAATTGGCGTGACTCAAGCACGAGGAGCTTACACCCAAGTTTTGGGGATTAAGTTGCCATCTGACCATACATCGGCTTGAGTTTTTGTTAATAATAGTGTATATATTAACCGGATTCGAGATCAGGACTCGGCAAGCGAATGACCTCTGAACAAATAATTAGACGCTCTGATATTTTAAACACCCAGGTAATTACCCGCGACAACGCCAAACGGCTAGGAATCGTTAGTCAAGTTTGGGTAGATATAGACCAAAGAGAGGTTGTGGCTCTTAGTTTGCGAGATAGCCTGATCTCTGTTTCGGGTATTCCGCGCTACATGTACCTCAACAGCATCAGCCAGTTTGGTGATGCCATTCTTGTGGATAACGAGGATGCGATCGAAGATGTAGAAGTTGATACTTACAGCAACCTGGTTAACTGGGAAGTAATTACAGAAACCGGCGAAGTATTAGGTAGAGTGCGGGGCTTCAAATTCAACGGCGAAACAGGTAAAATTTACTCAATCGTCATCGCCTCTTTGGGATTACCACAAATTCCCGATCAATTCCTCAGCACCTACGAATTTCCAGTTGAAGAAATCGTCAGCACCGGTCCCAACAGATTGATTGTCTTTGAAGGCGCCGAAGAAAGAATAAATCAGTTATCAGTCGGTTTGCTGGAACGTCTGGGTATCGGTAAAGCACCTTGGGAACGCGACGCAGACGAGGCTTATGATTATACTCCTCGCGCAGTGACACCAGACAAACAACTGCCCAGCGGAGTACCTTTACAACCACCGAAGACCAAAATTCGCGCTCCCGAACCGGTAGCGCAAGAATGGGATGAAGACTATATAGAAGAAGAAGTCCCCTTGCGTCGTGC
>CASBQA010000016.1 GCA_949127635.1 Nostocales cyanobacterium PMM_0069
ACTTGCCCCTGATGTCCTTTAAAGCTGCGAATCAGTTTACCATCTCGCTGCCACAGTTTAACTGTTTTGTCGCCACTCCCGCCGGCGATGAGACTTCCGTCAGAGCTAAAACTGATACTAGTAATCCAGTCATTATCCGCATTGGGGTTTCCTTGTCGCAAATCGTTCCAATTCCACAGCTTGATAGTTTTGTCTCGACTTGCAGAAGCAATAATGCCATCGTCTGGGCTAAAACTAACGCTATTCACCCAATTGCTATGTCCCCTCAAGGTTCCTAATTGCATCCCATCAGAAGTCCAAAGTTTGATCGTTTCGTCGCTACTGGCTGAAGCGATAAATTTACCCTTGTGGCTAAAAGTGATACCAGTAATTCCCCCACTGTGTCCCGGCAAAGTTTTCAGTAGTGTACCTTCACTACTCCAAAGTTTGATGGTTCTGTCTTTCTCCAAACTACCGGAGGCAATTATTTTACCATCCGGCGACCAAGCGAGGCTCTTGACTGCATCGCTGTGTCCTGATAATATTTTTATGAGTTTACCGTCTAAATTCCAGAGTCTGATAGTTTTGTCAGCACTTGCAGAAGCAATTATTTTACCATCTGGCGACCAAGCGACATCTAAAACTGGTTTTTCATGCCCTAATAAAGTTTTCAGCAGCTTACCGTCTCGATTCCACAGCTTGACGGTGCGATCGCTACTTGCAGAAGCGATTATTTTACCATCGGGGCTAAATGTAGCGCTATTTACCCCACCCTGATGTCCTGATAAAGTGATTGATTGTAAGGTTTTGAGATTCCACAATTTCACTGTTTTATCTTGACTAGATGAAGCGATCGCCTGACCATCAAGACTAAAATTAACGCTATTAACTACGTCTTCATGTCCAGACAAAGTTTTGAATATTCTACCATCTGGATACCAAAGAATAATAGTTTTGTCAGCGCTGGCAGAAGCGATTATTTTACCATCAGGGCTATATGTAACGCTATTTACCCCAGAGCGGTGTTTTTCTAAGCGATTGCGCTCTCCTACCTCATTAACTGCCTGATAGAGCGCTGATTTTACCTGTTGTCTAGTGTCGGAATCTACCCAAATCGCTTTTTGCAATTTTCTACCTGCATTTAAAGCTTCTTTTAATGCATCAATACCCTGATCGGAGGCAAACAGCGCTTCACTTGATGCACTAATCGTTTTAATTTCGCTATTTGTTGCACTCAAAATTGAGGATGTTAAAACTGCTATTGCGGTGATTGCAACCGCAAGTGCAAATTGCAAAGAAAAATTAACTCTGACTTCACTTTGTCTTTGTTTTTCTTTACTTTCTGCTAATTGAGTTGTTAATTGTTTTTCCTTTAATTCTGCTTGTAATTGTTCAATTTCGACGCGACTCATTTCTTCACGCTTGCGTAACTCTTTCAACTCGCTGAGTAAATCTAATCCTTGTTGTAAATTGCCACCCACCAATTTTGCTTGCTGCTTGTTCTGCCTAAGTTCGCTATTTAATCGGTCAATTTCAACTTGACTTTGTTCTACTTTATTGCGTAGTTGGTTTAATTGCAGTTGCAAGCTTAATTCTTGCTCTTGCAAGTCGCGAATCAAATCTACTAAATAATCATGAATTAGTTGATAGCGTTCGGGAACATCAGGAAATAAAACTACTAACCCAGAATGCACTAAGATTTCTAATATCAAATCTAATTTTTCTGGATCTTCTAATTCTTCTAACTCTATTGCCAATTGAGCGCGAGTTTTAAAAGGTCTTTGATTGTTTTTATCTGTTAATAAATATAAAACCAGTAGTGCTGCACGTTCATTTTCTTTGCCGCAATCTTGGATAAGTTCTTTAATATATCGTTCAATTAAGCGATTTGGTCGATATGGTTGATATCTTTCTAAAGTAGTAATTCTTTCATCTTGAAGTTGCGCTCCTGCTACTTGCAATTCAATGGGACGAACTTCTCCTAATTCTGCCGATAAATCTTCTATCAATGCATCAATCAAAGCAGGTTCTAAATATGTATGCGATCGCTCTGTTAAACGTTGCACCACAATTTTGGCATCTGCGGGAGAAAAGTTATTTAATGGATAGCGAATATTCTTATCAAGAATGTTCTTATTAATCGCTTCTAATTCCGATAAATGCTTAAACTCTAATAATCGGTGTAAATAATCTTCTCGCAAAGAAAGAATAACTTTGACAAAAGGTATATTTAAAGCTTGACTAATAAAAATATCAAACTCTTGCTTTTTCTTTCTATCTGTATATCCAAAGAAGAATTCTTCAAATTGATCGAAAATTAAAACTGTGATTAAATAGTTCTTTGCATTTTCTTGTAATTGTTCTTTAATTCCGGCAATTGTGATTGGTGTCACCGCAAAAGGTAAAACTTCTGCTTCTTTTCTAATTCGCGTTTGTGCTTCTGATAAAGATTTTCCTAATTCTCTCACCCAATCATCATAAAGTTGTAATACCACAGGTACGGCAATTTGATCGCCGATCGCTCGATTTTGTAATGCAGGCACTAAACCCGCAGTCACGGTAGAACTCTTACCCACACCAGATGGACCATGAATCACCGTCAGCTTTTGGTCAGCGCGGCTAATTCTGCCAATCAAGTTATTTATATCACCTTCGCGACCAGAAGCGGCGATTTCTAACGCGACGCTGCTATGTCCAGCCGGTGAAAGTAAAGCTGGATTTGTTGCTTGTCTTTGCGGTTGCAAACGTCCTGCACCAATAAAAGCGCGAAAACCATATTGCTGTTCCACAGAACGGCGTTTTTGACGAATAGTAAAAGCTTCTAAATAACGACCTTCTTCAAAATAAAGCGATCGCAAAGACCTTAAAAGGCGAATATAACGATGAGGATCGTAACGATGGTCACTAAGTTCTAGCGCTTCGTCAAGCTTTTCACTTGCCATCTTTAACTGTTCCAAAGCGATTTTTTCCTCACCCAAATTACGCTGTGCTTTCGCTAAAAGCAAGCGATAACTTTGCGCTAACAGTAAAGGAAATATGCTTGGATTCGAGTCGTTATTATCTTTCGATTCGTATAATTTCCACAAACTAACTCGTGCATATTGACTCGCTTGTGACCAGCGAAATTCTTGCACGGCAACTTGTGCTAAAAAACCATAATCACAAGCTGATTGTATTTGCGTCCCATAAGTTTGATGCAATTCCAAAGACTTTTGAGCAACCATTTGCAATTCTTGCCACTCTTTCAGATGTTGCAAAACTTCCGCCAAATCCCCAATAAATTGTGCCGCTACATCACGACGACCACTTACTTGCAAAACATTCAAGCATTCTTGAAAGTACAATTTAGCTGAGTGCCAATAGCGGCAATTTTCTGCATAATTTCGTTCTGCTAAAAGGCAAAAACATAACCCAATATAAAATAATAATACCCCTTGCCGTAGTAGGGGTGAAGTATGGCTGCTAACGATATCTAACTGCGAGCCGAATAAATCGGGGATTCTAAATTTATCACTTAATTCAATCTGATTTCCCGATAATTCCTGCCAACACCTTAAGCTTTCTTGGAAATGCTCTAAAGCGGAATTTATGCGATCGCTTACATAATCATCTAAACCAAAAACAAATTCTAAACTAGCATTTAATTCTGCTTCTAAAGAGATACCATGATTTTGCAACTCTTTAATTGCATACTTAAGTTCATAGCTATGCTCCCAAACTTCCTCTACAGTACAATGCCAATCGGCTTCACGTTCTTGACGTTGTATAGCACGAGTATTTAAAACTGTAGCGAACAGAGAATCAGTTTCTTTTTGCAAAAATTCCAGCAACTGAGTTGAAGTCATTTCAAACCTAATTGGTGTCGCTGCCCAACTTGCGAAATCTGGTGCTAAACGTAATAGTTTTTGCTGTACTTCATCATTTACCCAAAGCACCATTGTAAATGAATGTCTTTTGCGAAACTCATCGCGAATATGATTGATCGCACGCAATAAATCATCGAGTCCTTCCACTGACTCTAAACCCAAAATCATCAATGCTGAAGGCTGCTTTCTTATTAATTGTGTATGAAGAGTTGTATAGAGACTTCTCGCATTATGAGGCAAAACTATCTTTTGAATATCATCTGCTTGGGGAAATACTTCTTCAAGTCGTTGTAAAATTTGCTGTTGCAAAACCTTATAATTGCAGCAAACTACAACCACGGAAAATTGATTGCCAGAGAGAGCGATCGCCCTCCCCAAACTTCTAAATGAACTCTCATTATCTGTTATGATACTTGTCTGCGGTTTTCGTTCAACCATGATTGAAATTTTTGCGTTTCTGCTAAAACTGGGTTGACCGCAAACCAAACTCCTTGATGATCGCGGTATTCAAAGACAAACAAACTTCTTAACAAAGTGTGATATTCGATATCACCTCGAACCCGCTGCTGTTGCACCACTTGAAAAATTAATTCCCACTCGTGCGGATCGATTGCGTTAGCACGATAATCACGCTGTCTTTGAATCACTAGTTCCACACAATCGCGATCGAAAGGTGGATCTTGTTCTCGCAAACAGTCGTACAACAATCCTAATAAGTCGCGTACATGACCACCGCTGATTAGACACAAGCGATCTAAAGTTTCCTGACTGTCAAACACCTCTGTGATCAAGTTTAACCTTTCTTGTGCGTGAATATCAGGGAAAGCTCTAGCTAAAACCATTTGACGCATCAAAGTTAGTCCAGGAGTGTAAACCTCCCCATTTCGCGATCGCACGGGTATCATCGGCAATACTTTAGGCGCCACACCACCACCTAAACGTTGCTGTAGTTCAGCGCTATCATTAGAGAAAGTTAAAGCTAAAGGAATAGTGTAAACTACATGACAGTTGAGTTTACGTAACTGTTCACCCCGCTGGATAAATAAATATTCTGGCAGCGATCGCCCAGATGGTAAAGGTCTAATTGCCACTCTGTCCAAATTATCGACAATTACGACTAATCCTTTTTTACCTCTAGCTTTGAGTTCAGAGTTCGCACGGTCTAGAAGTTCTGTATTAATTGACTGTAAAATATTTCCCGTGCGGGGTTCGAGATAATCGCGTAATCGGCGCCGTAATTGCGGACTTTCTTTAGTTTTTGCCGTAATTTTTGCAATACCAACAGACAATTCACCTTCATATTCTAGGTCAATTGGTGTTTGCATGAAATCTATAATTTCCGTAAACAACTTAGTAAAATAGCTAGGTTTGATACGGATTTTAATTGCTTCTAGACTTTCACTCACCTGACCAGCGATCGCTAGTAAAATATCAGTGACGTCTACATCTGCCATTTCTAGGACATGAGTAGACTCAAAATAAACCACATGAAATTTTTGCTCTTCTAACTCAGCTTGAAGTCGCAACAATTCGGTTGACTTTCCACAGCCAAGATGACCTGTAAATAGTTGACAGGTTGCGATATCCGGTGATATCCTCGTAATGGTACGCTGCAAAGCTTCGATAATTTTGCCACCCCGCACTGAAGCAAAATCAATATAATATCGGCGATCGGCAGGATTTCCCATCATTAGAGGTCTGCTCGGATTGCACGCTTGATAAAATCTTTCTAAATCTAGGAGCATAACTAATCCATTTCACTTAGGGAAAGACGGGGATTGCGAAAACGTCTGAACAACTAACTATATTTATATATGCTGGGTAGTAATTCTTGCCTAGTCTGCGAATATCCCTCTTAAAATACAAACTATATTGACATTCTTCCGGATGATTTTTCAGTTACTTTTGTCAAATTCCAACACTTTTATGAGAGATTTTTTAAGTAAAAATACTGTGCTAATTCTCACTTAAAATAATTTATTCGGAGAAAAATCTTCTTTTAGAAATTCTAAAAATATCCACTAGAGAAAAAAGTTATATTAATGACAATCTTTAAAATTACGGAATGAAGATTCGTCTTGCACCAAGATAGGTATCAATATCAAGAACGATTTCAATCAGGCTTTCAACAAAGCTAATCAAAGCCCTCAGTATTTGTTGGCCGCCCTTGTGTACGCCCTGTCG
>CASBQA010000017.1 GCA_949127635.1 Nostocales cyanobacterium PMM_0069
AGACTCATTAATGAGGTTCAAAGACTCATTCACCAGGTTCAAAGACTCATTAATGAGGTTCAAAGACTCATTCATGAGGTTCAAAGACTCATTCATGAGGTTCAAAGACTCATTCACAGGGAGACAAGGGAGACAAGGGAGAGGAATTACCCATTTATAATGCTTAATTATCCATTCTCAATCCTCAATTCCCAAGCTTATTTCCCAATAGATTTGGTTGTCACTCCTTTTTCATAACGTAATGTATAGACGCCCAATGCACGAAACACCCGATACCATAAACCCAGTTGCACACCTGTGGAGAGCATTTTACTCACGTTGGTTTTTGCGGTTTTAAACTGTGACGACGTTAATTGATCGCCATATAAGTCGCGGACAATCGCATCGACGTGAAAATGGAGTTCCGGTCGCCGGCGCATCAAAATCAATATGGCATTCTGAATGGAGTAATCTTGGAATTCTTCTAGTAAAGGTAAAGTTCCGGGTTTTCTCACAATGGTCAATTTGGGAATGTCAGAAATGTCCGGTTCGTTTTTGACAAGAGCGGTAGAATCAACTAGTTGAGAAGCTGTCTGTTCGGAATGCTCAATTTCGGAGTGCTCAACTTCATCTTGACTATTCAAGAGCACAGCTGTACTTGAGGATGAATCAGATATACGTCTTTGAGGTTGATACATTTGCTCTTCTAGGGCGTACCCTGATATTAGAGCTTCTAGAGTAGTAATCTGCTTGCGGACTAATGATAGACGACGTTCTAACTCAACTACTTCTAAGACATAGCGATCGCGCTCTGTTTCGAGTAAGCTCAGAATCTCAGACAACTCAGACATAAAGTTACTATTCAGTGAAAGGAACAAATCGGTGGAATCTAAGGAAGTTTTTGTCAAAGCTCACGTTCGTGTGATTAAGCAAAAAGTGTATCGCTTTGTCTGTAAATCATGCAATCTGGTGGTTGAACGCACTTGCTTTCCATCACAACCCTTGTATTGCGATCGCTGTCGTCCTCCCAAACTAAAAGTCGAAAAACCTCCCGTCAAGTCAATCAAATCCAAGAAGAAACCCAAAACAAAAGAATCCGCGTATACCAGTCGGTGATGAAAAAGATGGGTAAGGGGTAAGGGGTAAGGGGTAATGGAGAATGGAGAATAGAAAGAATTGTCCCCACACCACGCTTCCCCTGCTCCCCATCTAATTGCCTAAAAATAGCGCTGTAACAAACCAATTATCACCTCTGGTAATTCTAAATGTGGCAGGACTCCGGAAGATGCGATCGCCTGAAAATCTCGAATTGCATCTGTATTTAAATTTGCCAATCTTCGTCCTAATTGGACGCTGGTAAATTGTGCTTTTTCACCCCAAAACATCACAGTCGGAATTCTCAGTTGCTTAATATACAAACTTAAGTCAAAATAAAGGTCGCCGCGCAAAAATGCCAATGCAGCAAACTTCGCATTTAATTGTTGTGCCGAACTTAAATAAGCCTGTACCATTTCTTCGGATACCCGTTCGGCTTTAGCAAACAAAAAGTTTTGTAAAAAATTCCGGACTGCGATTTCATTTTCAGCGCCAAGAGCATATATTAAGTTATCCAACAGTGGCATATTAATTAACCCAAGTGGAAGTCTACGTCCAGCACCTTGCCCAAAGTCATCAAATCCAGACGGACAAACGAGAAACAGTGCTTGAAATAATTCAGGTTGTTGAATGGCAAGACGAACTGTCAAAGCAGCTGTCAGAGAAGATGCGATCGCTGTTACAGGAGTGTCACAAGTTTGAGTGATAAATTGAGCGATCGTATTTAAATAATCACTTATTTGATAATCTCGCACTGGATGAGCAGAATCACCCCAACCAATTAAATCTGGTGCCAATATCCGGTAATTAGCGGCAAAAGCAGGGTAAACTTTAGACCATTCATAAGCAGATGCTCCACCACCAAAGTTATGCAAAAATAGTAGCGGTGGTAACTCAATGTCAGCCATTAACCAAGGTGCAGTGGTTTGCGTATAGTAAACCATTCCTCCCAAGGAAGTATTGACGACTTTATGCCCAAAACCAGGAGGTTGAAATCGAAGCATAATGTACTACTCTGATGAATTTATTTTTACAGTAATTTCTAGGCAAAAAAATATCCAATTTTATCTTTTATTCGCCCATTTCTTCTAATATCTGATCGAGAAAATCTTCAATCATACTCTGATTTCTAGAACTCAGAACAGCGGGACCGTTGAGAAACTCTTTAATAGTCATCTTTGCCGAGTTAAAGTCTTTGACATAATCGCGTATTTCTGATATAATTCTAATCTGAGACTCGATTTGTAATGAAATTTCATCAATCGGGTCAAATCCTTTTTTCTTGACTTTCTTGCATTCGGAAACCATTGCCCCTTCTGGAGTCTTTTTAAAGCTGCGAAGTTCTTTTTTTAAGGTTTCGTATTGAGTTTTGAGGAATTCATTTTGCTGTTCTAAACGATTACATTTTCTCGTTAAATCGTCTTCACTGTTGCTATCAATAATTTCTCCTACCTCATGTTTCTTTTCAATTTCTAACAGTCGTGCTAAATCTCCTTCTTGGTAAGCTTTGTTAATTTCTTTCATTATTTCGGTATGACGCATTTGCGTTTCACTGTCAGTGGCTTTATCTGGGTGAAAGATTTCAGCTAACCGCAAAAAGTAGGAACGAATCTTTTTTGATTCCTCGGTTCTAGCAGCAGAGGGTGATTCTATTTCAGGTTGTTGTTGACGGTATTCGTGGGGAATTTCGTTTTCTTGTTCGTTGAATTCAAATAATTCGTCAAATTCTGTATCTTCTTCGTCATCGACTTTTTGACTGATGATTCCTGCAACTTGAAGATTGCGGTAAATTTGTTCAATTTTGTGCTTGGTTTGTTTAGCAAGTTTTTTCTTAGTTAGAATTTCATTGAAGAGGGTATGAATTTCTTCGTCGAGAGCATTTATTTTTTGAAATTTTGGGGTAGTGCGCTGATAAATTTGTGTGGCAACAGAGCGCATCTGCTCAACAAAGTTATTCAGTTCGGTGCGTTTTTTCTTAATTTGTGTTAAGAGACGTTGGTGTTGTCCTTCCAGTCCTTCTAGGCGAACGTGAACTGTGGAAGGTGCTAGAGTTGTAGTGGTAGCGCGTTTGGGTGCTGAGGTTCGACGAGGCATAAAAGCTATGAGTTAATTTAAAGTGTAAGTTAACTAGATTGGGCTTTTTGTTTTGACTAGTGTAGCAAATTTAGGTTACTTAGTTCGCTGATTATTTATACCTGAGATGCCAATTTTACGAAAGTGACAAAAAAGTTAAGTCTCATTTGTGGTTTAGTTAAATTAAAAATGCTGTCAAATTATGTCTGTTAAACCTTTTTGAAGACTAAATAAGGTTCGGAAGTAGAACGTAAAATTTTAGAGAAAAGTATGCAAATACAACTTACATATAAAAAGAAAGGTATAGCGGTTCCCAGGTGCATGAAGTACATATCAAAACCTCACCCCCAACCCCTCTCCTTAACAAGGAGAGGGGAGATAAAGCACAGCTTTATCGGGGTGAGGTAATCGCGCTCACCTTATGCTTATTAGGAAACGCTATAAATAATTAAAGGTTGAAACGTCAACTAAGAATTGAATGTCTACGGATGTCCATGATGAGCGATAGCAGGAGACAAAAAAGTGCAAATCACTAAACGCAATGTCGAGTTAAGAGTTGATGACAGTTTAATGCGTGTTTATCTAGCAGCACCATCTTCCCCAGGAGTTTATCCAGGGATTATATTTTACAGTGATATTTATCAGTTAGGCGGTGCAATGATTCGTCTAGCTAACTATTTAGCAGGATATGGTTATGTAGTAGCAGCACCAGAAATTTTTCATCGAACTGAAGCAGTTGGTTTGGTTATTGAACCAGACGATATTGGTCGGATGCGGGGTAATGATAATGCTCGTAGAACGGCGATCGCAGATTATGATGCTGATTGCCGTGCTGTGATAGAATTCCTTAAGGCAGAAAGTTCGGTTTCTTCTGACAAGATAGGCACTCTCGGCTTTTGTATTGGTGGACATTTAGCTTTTCGGGCAGCCTTTGAAACCGAAATTAAAGCAGCAGCCTGCTGTTATCCTACGGGTATTCCCAGTGGTAAACTGGGTAAAGGCGTAGCTGATACAATCAAGCGGGTAAGCGAAATCAAAGGGGAAATGCTAATGGTGTTCGGTACTCTTGACCCGCATATCCCAGACTCTGACCGTCAAACTTTAATTAAAGCACTTGAGAATGCTGGTATACCTCACCAAGCTTTCTTGTATGAAGCGGAACATACTTTCATGCGGGACGACGGTTATCGCTACGATTCTGCTGCTACTACCTCTGCTTGGTCGGAAATAGTAGCTTTCTTTGCGCGGATGTTTGCAGTCTAAAGAAAAAGTATATAGCGGGTTGCAGTTGGATACAATAGACATCTGTTGGAAAACAATGTAGAGACGTAGCACTGCTACGTCTCTACAAGGGTTTTGGGCAACGCATAGTTTATTTTCTTCGGAGATGTCCAATACAGAACCCTCTCCGAACTTGGGGCTACGGTGTATACGCAAGTCGAATTACCCCCCTTAATCCCCCTTGATCTAATCTCTCAGGAATAGGTAAAACCCGTGTATACACAAGTCGAATTACCCCCCTTAATCCCCCCTTGGAAAGGGGGGAAACAAGAGAATCTCGTTCCCTCCCCTTTACAAGGGGAGGGTTAGGGTGGGGTAATTCGATAACTTGTGTGTACCCGGTAGCCGAACTTGCGGAGAGGGGAAGAGGGTGAGGTTTTACATACCTCACTCAACCGAGAACCGTATAGTATTTTCTACGACTAAAGGTAGTCTTCCCAATCGCTCTTTGTCTAAAACTCTATCGATTGGGTTTCTGACTCCTGAATTCTATTTTATTAGGAGGAAAAAGCATGAGTGCAATATTAGTAGCAGGTGCAACGGGTGGTGTCGGTAAGCGTGTAGTGCGACGACTGCTGGAAAAAAATTATCAAGTGAAATGTCTCGTCCGGGATATCGACAAAGCACGAAATATTTTAGGCAATGATGTTGACTTAATTGTTGCGGATATTACTAAACCGGAAACTTTGACTTCCCTGGTGATGAGTAATATCGAAGCTGTCGTGTGTTGTACAGCAGTACGAGTCCAGCCAGTAGAAGGAGACACAGCAGATAGAGCCAAATACAATCAAGGCATCAAATTTTACCTACCGGAAATAGTCGGCGATACTCCCGAAAACGTGGAATATCAAGGTGTGAAAAACTTGGTACAAGCGGCAGCTAAATCTCTGCCAAAACCGGTCGAAAAGGTAATATTTGATTTCACCAATATATCACAAGAGTTGAAGAATACTTGGGGTGCATTGGATGATGTGGTGATGGGTGGTGTGAGTGCAAGTAATATGCAATTTGTGGAGGATACAGCTTTATTTACTGGCAATGTTTCCACCGCAAATTCTGGAGGTTTCGCTTCGGTGAGAACTACAAATTTTACTCCACCTTTTAATTTATCTGGTTACGAAGGTATAGAATTGCGCGTTAGAGGTGACGGTAAACGTTATAAAATCTTTCTGCGGACAGAAGCAGTATGGGATGGCATTGGTTATGGCTATTCTTTCGATACTGCGGCAAATACTTGGATAGATATTCGCATTTCTTTTGCTGATTTGATTCCAGTATTTCGGGCAAAAACTGTTAAAGATTGTCCCCCAATTGAGAAGAGCAAAATCCGCTCCTTTCAATTGATGTTAAGTAAGTTTGAATACGATGGGGCTTTAAATCCTAAGTTTTCTGATGGTGGTTTTTCTTTGCAGTTGGAATCAATTAAAGCTTATTACGGGACAAATTTACCGCAGTTTGTTCTTGTGAGTTCAGCAGGTGTAACTCGTCCGGGAAGACCGGGAATTAATTTAGATGAAGAACCACCAGCAGTCAGATTAAACGATCAATTGGGGGGAATTCTGACTTGGAAATTAAAGGGAGAAGATAGTTTAAGGGAAAGTGGAATTGCTTATACAATTATTAGACCTTGTGCGTTAACTGAAGAAGCTGGAGGAAAGGAATTAATTTTTGAACAAGGTGATAATATTAGAGGTAAAATTAGCCGTGAGGATGTAGCTGAAATTTGCGTGCGATCGCTACAACTTTCAAATGCATGTAATGTCACTTTTGAGGTGAAACAGAAAGAAGATAACGCTAATTATATCGATTGGCAGAAGTTATTTTCCGGTCTGCAACCTGATAAATAAATAATTAATAGTAGGGGTGGGGAAACCCCACCCGTTATGAGTTATGAATAAAATCTGGGCGCTTGGTGTCGCCGTGTTTATGGTAATTATTATTTGGGGTGGTTTATTGTCGTACCCGGCATTATCGCAGCAAATAGAATCCCGTCTTTATAGCTTGGAAGCGGATGTTAATCGTGTGGAGTCGCGGTTAAATCAGATAGAGTCTGTGCTAAATCAAAACCGTTCGCGATCGTCAAGATTACCAGTTACATTACCACAGCCTGCGCGTAACAACAGGCGTCATGTATCACAACAAGACCCGATGTTTGATAGACTAGCAACTTTAGTAGTTGAATTGAAGCAACAAGTCAATAAATTAGAGGCACGAGTCGCTAAATTGGAGTCGCGCTGATAGGAAAATAAATACCAATCAAGCATTAAGAAGTAAAAAGTAATAAAAACATCACGACCATCGTAGAGACGTTCCGGTGGAACGTCTTTTACCGGATATGATATTATACCAATTCTTTGCTCTGATGAAAGCGCTTCAGCGCTTACTACTTAGAAAAATATTTTTTTCTTAATTTATCAAAAATCTTTTTTGTTCGTAATTTTGTGATATGCATTGCCGTTAAACTTTTGATATTGCTAGGGTAATGCATTTTGTGGTCAAAAAAATCATTTAGTTCATCTATAATTACTTGGAGCCGCTGATTAATATTTTCTATTCTATATTCTGCTAAAATATGTTCGGGTATTGAATATGATGGATGTTCAAGTGCTTTTAAAATACGTTTTACATCATATTCTTTGGAATATCCAGCAATTTTATTGCAATTAAATCCCGGATCTAAATAGTCAGAAAGTCCACCGTTAATGCTAGAAAAAACTTGACACCCACAAGCTAAAGCTTCTAATGGCTGCATTCCAAAGCCTTCATTGACACCTTGTTGTGCCCAATATTCTGCGGAGTCGTAGAGATATACTTTAGCTTGATTAAACAGCTTTGCTAAATCTTCGACATAAGCATCAACGACTAATACTTTACATTGCTGCTGCAAAGCGGGAATTAATTCTTTGATTAAATATTCAGAAGATTTTCGAGCTTGAATTAAAACATCAATATCACGTTGAATATTTAAATTTTGAAATTGATTACCAATTTGATTGGGCAAATAATATATAAGAGAGTGCGGGGAATGTTGTCCCCAATATCCCATTGTATTTCGGCTGACGGTGATGATGGGAATATTCGCGGGAAGTTTAAATCCGTAACCTGCACTATGGGCATGATAAATTATATTATGTGGCTGTAATTTGCGAGCAAGTTTAGCTACATCAAATCCCCAACTCATAACAAAAATAACATCATCTAAATTTTTATCTTTTAGCACATCATCTAAAAAAAGCTTACCTTCTTCTCTTTGTCGATAAGTCACAACTTCAGCACTACAAAATTGTTGAGCGAGTTTAATTGTATTTAACTCTACCCAAAGACCACCACAGGCAAATTTGCCATCTGTCCCAGGTAGTAAAAAATAAAGTTTTCTCATGTGAAAATATTACATCTTGATAATTAACATTAATAAAAATATCGCAACCCTCCTAGAGACGTTCCGCCGGAACGTATGCAACATTGTAAGTAATAAACCTGACATGATATTATTCCCGCCATCGCACCTTGACAAAATGCGCCTCGCGTCCCCAAACATCACGAGTAATGGTAATATTTTCAATTGCCAAGTTAAAAGGTATCGCAGTTGTGACATATCGCTGGGCTAAAGTGCCGATAGGAAGCGCAAGTTCAGCCGCTGTGGTAGCTGCCAAACCCAAACCGACTAATTGCTCAATAGGACGAAATGGAAGCAGCAAATGCATCCCCACCGCTAACCCAGCTGTGAGCAACATAGCGACTGATGCATTTGTACCGCAGCGAGGATGCACGGCTAAATCAACTTCTCCATTGGTGAGGCGATGTAAAGCCAATGTTACCGCACGTCGCAAGTTACTAATATTTACTTCACCATAAAGGTAAAATCCTTGCTCGGTAGATAAGCCGCTTAATAGTTCGTTATCAACTTTAAAATTGCTACATCCTGAAGTTGATTGACCCAGAACCCAAACGGTAGCATGTTCTAAGGCGTGAACCTGCCGCAACATGAGAATTTCTTTTAGCCCTGGTATAAAAGATAGCTGTTTGAGTAAATCGGCATCTTGTGTGGGTTGCCCAAAGTCTGAGCCAATAAAATCCACATTGGCAATTTTTTCAGACATTGGTATTGTTAAATCAAAGTTAAAAAAATCAAAGAAAGATGAGGTTTGTTTGGCAGAAGCAGAGGTATTCATAGAAACACTGCTCCCTACGAATGAATGGAGCAACATAGATTTGTTTCAAATGTAGCGTTTCAGCCCGTAGATTGTTGCTAATTTTTATTAGGCAATGGACATATCAAGAGGGGGGAAAGGGGAAAGGGAAAGGGGTAAAGGAGAAGAAAAATATCATCATGTATTTAAATAACTCTTCTTACAAACGTCAACGGGACGGAAACCGACCCCGCTGAGTTTGCGCTTTATTTCCATACCTTTACCCTTTCCCCTTTCCCCTTTACCCCTCTTAAAAAAGCCCATTGCCCGGAGTAGGATGACTGACGCGATAAATCGCGTCACTACTAGGCGTTTAATCGTTCGGTTTAGGCAGAGCACAACAATTTACATCATTTAAGCAGACTTTGCCCCACTGCAAAGCCCAGCGGACAAGCGCTACTCGGTTTTCTGTCTGAGTTTTGGTGAGGATGTTGCTGATATGGTTATCAACTGTACGTTTGCTTATTTCCAGTTTCCCTGCAATTTCTTGGTTAGTTAAGCCAGTGGCTACTAAATCGATAATTTGCAGTTCTCTGTCTGACAGACTAACAGGGGTCTGAGACTCGCCACCAGCCATGACTTTTTCATTCCTCCCTTGGTATATGTACTCAATCGCTCTTTCTAATTCTAGAAGATTCTTTGCTAGCTAGGGATTTCAAGTGTTAGCAGTAATACGATTGTCAATATTCTCTTTATAATTAAAATTTTTGACACTCAAACTAAATGCGAAAAATAGTAATTATTTTATACTATTTATTTATTTTATTATCGAGATATTACTTATATGAATTCCAGAGATATGAGCATCTACAGCTTATATAAGTAGCAAAAATGGCTATTTAATTCTGTAAACAACTGGCGACATAATAGAAAGATTGTTGTAGATTTTATACTGTAAATTAAAGAGTGAAAAATCGAAAATAGAAAATGAAATGAGCAATCCCCGTGTTTTGTGCTTAGGTGAGGTTTTGTTTGATTGTTTAGCCGATCAATTGGGGCTAAAGCTAGAAGAAGTTAAATCGTGGACTCCTTATCCAGGAGGGGCACCAGCTAACGTAGCCTGTGCTTTACTGAAGTTGGGAACGCAAGCAGGCTTTATCGGTTGTGTGGGTGAAGATGAACCAGGAAATTCTCTGGTAAAGCTTTTAGAAGAGGTAGGTGTAGATACGACGGGGGTGCAACGCCATTCTACAGCACCAACGCGGCAAGTTTACGTTACACGCTCAATGGAAGGCGATCGCACTTTTGCGGGTTTTGGTGAATATGATACTTCTGAATTTGCCGATACTCGCCTCAAAGCTGAAAAATTATCACAATCGCTATTCCAAGAAGCAGATTTTCTGGTTTTGGGTACTTTGGAATTAGCATATCCCGAAAGTGCTTCGTCTATTCACCGCGCTCTTGATTTAGCAGAACAATTTGACTTGAAAATTATGCTAGATGTCAATTGGCGCCCGGTATTTTGGAAAAGGAGTGATATTGCACCGGCGAAAATTCGCTCGTTATTTAAGCGGGTGGATTTTATCAAATTAGCATTAGAAGAAGCCGAATGGTTATTTGATACCACGGATGCGGGGGCGATCGCTCATCGTCTTGATTCCATTGAAGGTGTATTAGTTACGGATGGAGAAAATGGTAGTGCTTATTGTCTTGGAGAAAATGAAGGCAAATTACCGGCTTTTTCCGTTCCTGTGGTTGATACAACCGGTGCGGGGGATAGCTTTTTAGCAGGGTTAATTCATCAACTGCTTATTCATGGTATCCAAAGTTTGAGGAACCCGGAAACCGCACGGGCAATTGTGACTTATGCTAGCGCTGTTGGGGCGCTGACGACAACGAAACCCGGTGCGATCGCTTCCCAACCAAGCAAAGCCGAAGTTGAAGCTTTTCTTGCTTCGCATCAACTTTAGAATGTAATATAAATTGGGATATCAGTTGCGATCGGCTGATATTCCCAACTGGAAAATATGTCAGGATGAATACAGTAAAGACGTTCCATGTAAAGACGTTCCATCGGAACGTCTCTACTAGGGTTACGATGTTTTTACTACTGTTAATTAAAGGGACATTCTATGAAATATCAACTTTACGACTTTCCATTATCTGCTAATTGCTACAAAGTACGTTTATTGTTGACGCAGTTAGAAATTCCTTTTGAGCGCATTAATGTTAATCTTTTAC
The DNA here is from genome assembly GCA_949127635.1 of Nostocales cyanobacterium PMM_0069. Lineage (GTDB taxonomy): Bacteria > Cyanobacteriota > Cyanobacteriia > Cyanobacteriales > Nostocaceae > Hassallia. Next base: position 10,800 of record CASBQA010000017.1, read on the forward strand.
AGCAAGAAACGCGACTTCCAGAATTTTTAGAGAAAAATCCCGTGGGCAAAGTTCCTGTGTTAGAAATCGCACCAGAAGTATTTTTATCAGAATCAGGTGCGATTTTAACTTATCTTGCTGAGGGGACTCCTTATTTTCCAAGCGATCGCCTGACGCAAACACGAGTGTTACAATGGCTATTCTTCGAGCAGTATAGCCTGTCAGCAAACCTTTCCCGCCCCAGATTTTATATTTCCGTTCTTAAACAACCAGACAAAGTTACACATTTAATAGACTACTGGCGAGAATTAGGTTATCAAGCTTTAGATACGATGGAAGAGCATTTAACAAATCACTCGTTTTTTGTGAATGATTGTTACACCATTGCCGATATTGCTTTGTATGCCTATACTCATATAGCTTCAGAAGGTGGTTACAATATGAGCAAATATTCGGCGATTCAAAGTTGGTGTGAACGAGTTAAAGTGCAACCGAATTATTTAGCGATCGCAGATTAATAATTACAAGTTAGATGCTAGCAAGATGTGCAATTAATTCAAGTGGGACAATTTCATCTCATAATCATTTAACTTGATACATGAACATCTAGTTTCCACAGAGACAGCAGCATGGATAACACACTTTTAGAACGTATCACCCACAATCCAGATATTTGCCACGGTAAACCATGTATTAGGAGACTGCGTTATCCCGTCGAGTTTATTCTTGAACTGCTCAGTTCTAGCATGACAAGTGAGGAAATCTTAGAAGATTATGAAGACTTAGAGCGTGAAGATATTCTAGCAGTTTTGCTATTTGCAGCTGATTTACAGTGTTGATGATGATTTGCATATCGTAGCCAAGCGTATAAGTAAATATTATTCTCGAATATTAAATTTATCTTGACTAAATTCCTAAAGATAGTCTGATATTTTGCACTATTTCCTCTGGCGACTGGGAAACATCAACCGAAATCGCGTCAGGTGGTTCCTCAAGGGTATCAAACTGGCTTTGAAGAAGTTTTTCATTCATGAAATGATGGTGACGCTCTTGCAAGCGTTTTTGAATCAACTCAAATGAACCTTTAAGATAAACTAATTTAACACGTTCATCATTAATTAAAAGATACTGACGATAGCTAGCTTTCAGTGCCGAACACGCTAAAACTACATTTTTATTTTCTTGCAGCCAATGTTGTATTGCTTGTTGCATTGCTAGCAACCACGGTATTCTATCTAAATCATTCAGCGCAATACCGTGACGCATTTTCTCAATATTTTCTGGAGAGTGGAAAGAGTCGGCATCTCTAAATTCACAATGCAAAGATTCTGCCAGCAGTTGTCCAATGGTGGTTTTGCCAGAACCAGAAACACCCATCACGAGAATTATCATTTATTATTCGCATTTTGTAGTTATAGCGTTTCCTAGTCTGCTGAGGTACAAATTTATCTGCGTCCATCAGCGTTTATCTATCTTCATCTGCGGTTAATTCTTTCTTTATTATCAGTAGAGACGCTTGGGTATCACGTCTCTACAAAGATTATGGTTTTTACGGCAAGTCCAAAAACCAGATTTAGGCTATTTTACTCCAACTTATATAAGGCAACTTTGCGGCAGTTGCCTTAACTTGTTCAGAAGAAGCAACTAACTGACCGCAAGCATCCCAAGTGCCGGCAATGAACATGTTTTTCGCACCTTCACTCATTGTAACTGTGCCAGTAAAATCGCCAGATTGCACTTGCATTGTTTCCAAATTCACTGTTATCGATGCTTGGGGATTGTTTGTGACAATTTCTTGCAAATGCTTGACGGTGGCAGCATCAGCCGTAAGGCAGGGAATGCCCATTGCGACACAGTTACCGAAAAAGATTTCGGCAAAGCTTTCACCGATGAGCGCTTGAATTCCCCATTTTGCGATCGCTTGCGGTGCATGTTCCCGCGAAGAACCACAGCCAAAGTTGCGGTTAACTAGCAATATCAAAGCACCTTGATACTGCGCTTGATCAAAAGGATGCTCACCTTTTAATCCTGTTCTATCATCAGCAAACACATGTTCGCCCAAACCATCAAAGGTGACACAACGCAAATATCGAGCCGGAATAATGCGATCGGTATCAATATCATCACCCACTAAAGGGATACCGCGTCCGGAAACTGCTTTAACTTCACTTACCATAATTCTATTAGGGATTAGGGACTGGGGATTAGGGACTAGGGATTAGGGACTAGGGTTAGGAAAAATCTTATAGCGTTTCCTAATCTAGTTAGGTACACAAATCGGAGTTACATTTGAGATCCGGGTTTTACCCCCCTTAATCCCCCCTTAGAAAGGGGGGAAACAAGAGATTCTTGTTCCCTCCCCTTTAC
>CASBQA010000018.1 GCA_949127635.1 Nostocales cyanobacterium PMM_0069
ATCAACAACACCCTCCCGCATCACTAATTCTAAATCTTCTCTAAAATAATTAGAGACATTAAACGCAGTTTCCACAAGAAAATTAGCTTCCCTATAAAAAACCTGAAACTCTTTCAGAACTTCACCGATAATTTTGTAACTACTGAAAGCCATATAAACTCCGATTAAATAACTTCACTTAGGCTGATATAAAGCCTCACCCGTACTCGGATCAAACACAAACAATTGATGCATATCCAATTCTAAAGTCAAGCGATCGCCTGAACGCAAACGCACATCCGCACCCCCTTGCACATTTACCAAAACCCCCGGAGAACCAACTAAATCACCCCTAATCAAAGTCTCCCTTCCCAAAGGTTCCACCACCTTCACCTCAACCTCCAACTCTCCTTGTTGGCGTTCTCTGCGCCTCTGCGGTTCGTTAAGATAAACATATTCCGGACGTATCCCCAAATCAAAACCTTGCCCTTGTTGCGGCTTTAACCTCTGCCTGATATCATCCGAAACAGGCAATAATTGCCCACCCACATTAAAAGCATTATCCTGAAACAAAGAGGGCAAAATATTCATCGGTGGACTACCTAAAAAAGTTGCCACCATCCGATTTGCAGGACGCGCATAAATACTTTGTGGATCGCCAATTTGTTGAATTCGTCCTTGATTTAGCACCACAATCTTATCAGCCAAAGTCATCGCTTCAACTTGATCGTGAGTCACATAAATCGTCGTAATTCCCAACTTTTGATGTAGCAGCTTCAACTCCGCCCTAGTATCATCTCGCAACTGGGCATCTAAATTAGATAAAGGTTCATCAAGTAAAAAAACTTGAGGTTCACGAGCGATCGCTCTACCTAATGCTACCCGTTGTTGTTGTCCCCCTGAAAGCTGTTTTGGTTTGCGATCTAGCAAATGTTCCAGAGAAAGCGATCGCGCTACCGTCAAGACTCTATCTTGAATCGTCTTTGGGTCAACTTTCCGCATCTGTAACCCAAAAGCGATATTTTGTGCTACCGTCATATGCGGATATAGCGCGTAATTTTGGAAAACCATCGCTACATCCCGCTGTCTTGCCGGGATATTGTTTACCAAGCGATCGCCGATAAACAGTTTACCAGAAGTTGCAGATTCCAAACCAGCGATCGTCCGCAAAATTGTAGACTTACCGCAACCCGATGGTCCCACCAAAACCCAAAATTCACCATCCGGAATTTCAAAGGAAATATCCTCGACAGCGGTAACGTTGTTAAACCTGCGTTTTATGTCTTCTAGACGAACATTTGCCATTGAAGTTAAAAGTGATAATTTTTACTCAAGCAATCCTATCAAATCATAAGATTGAAATTTCAGCATCGCGTAATATTTTGCGTAGCAATCATGCAGTCAATAGTTTTACAGCATGAATATAGCGCTATTTTATTACTCTTCTCAGAGTAAATTTTAACCCTATTTTCAGATTAGTCCGCGTAGGCGGACTTTGTTTGTGTAGCCGCGACTTCCAGTCGTCAGGGCTTCTTTTTCCAAAATGTTAATCACTTTCGACTTCCAAACATAATTCAATTACTTCTTTCATATTCACCATCAACTCGTCTATTGTTTCTCCTTGGCTATAACAAGCTTTTAGATAAGGAACTTCCCCAATATAATATCCATCTTCGTCACGCTCAATGATGATGTAAAATTCGCGTTTGCTGGTATTTCTCGTCATAGTTATATTTACCCATGTTTATTTTGCATTAGTCCAAGCTGGATGAGAAAATAAAGAAGCAATTACGCGCACCCCGCGCAATTGATTGGAAAGTGGTAAATGACCTTTGGGTGCGGTTAAATCCCAGATAAACTCGTTAGGATAACGTGTCCAATTGTTGCCATTCTTCCAGCCAATTTTTGACCAAAAGTTCTCCCAATTTTTACTTAAACCCAACCAAATATCTCGCTGTACTGAAAAGCCAAATTTGCCTTCAGAATGAACTAACCACAGATGATTAATCGTTTCTAAGTCGGTGGTGGGAAAATTTTCTACCTCGGTAAAATACAACCATTTTCTTTGAACAGCCGTTAATCCTGCGACTTCGCACATTTTTTGCAAAGTCAAGCGATCGGCTGCTTGAAAGTCTTGGACGGCAAGTAGCTGTTGCAAAGAATTGTAATCAATCCCGCACTCTGATTTTAGAGGTACAATTCCTTCAGGGAAATAGGAGAGCAGAAATTCTTTTGCCTTGGGTGCATTAGACTTGTAGAGGACTTGGTAGGCATTGCCATCAACCCAAGTCGCTTTAGCCTCACGACGTTTGAGTAAAAACTCCATCAAAGCGTACAATCCTTCATCACCGAGGTCTGATAGCTGTAGAATCAGTTGTTGTTGGACAGCAATAGACCCAGCGATTAACTGTTGAAGCAGAAAGTCGATGTCATTAGCAGTGCCTGGTACAATCATTGGGTTTGTCATGCCATTAAGGAGTGTTAGCGTAATAGAGCGAATAAGCGATCGCATTGCCCCATGCATTCTGTAAGCTGAAGCATTGATAGCGAAATGTAGTTTACTATTTTTGAGCGTACAAAAAGCAATGCTTTGACCGAATCCCTTACCTTTTTTCCCAATACTTTACATCGGGAATAAAGTAAAATTTTGCGCTTCATAAATTGGTGAAAACAAGACACAGTAACATCTGCCAGAATTCCAAAGAACCATTTTCTCAACCGGATCGGCAGCGTATCTATTAGGAGTGTGTAATATATGTACGACAAGATTACCCCCCCCACAACCGGAGCAAAAATCTCCTTTTCTAACACTGAACCGATTGTGCCTGATAATCCAATTATCCCTTTTATTCGCGGCGATGGCACAGGAATAGATATTTGGCCCGCAGCCCAAAAGGTACTTGATGCTGCGGTAGAGGTAGCATACAAAGGTACGCGTAAAATTAGCTGGTTTAAGGTTTACGCGGGTGATGAAGCTTGCGAATTATACGGAACATATCAGTATTTACCCGAAGATACCCTCACCGCGATTCAAGAATATGGTGTGGCGATCAAGGGACCTTTGACAACTCCCATCGGCGGCGGAATTCGTTCTTTAAACGTGGCATTGCGCCAAATTTTTGACCTTTACGCTTGTGTGCGTCCTTGCCGTTATTATGCTGGTACGCCCTCACCGCACAAAAATCCCGAAAAACTTGATGTGATTGTTTATCGAGAAAATACGGAGGATATTTATTTGGGGATTGAGTGGAAACAAGGAAGCGAAATAGGCGATCGCCTGATCAAAATCCTTAACGAAGAATTGATCCCCGCTACCCCAGAACACGGTAAAAAGCGAATTCCCCTCGATTCCGGTATTGGCATCAAACCCATCAGCAAAAAGGGTTCCCAGCGCCTTGTCCGCCGTGCGATGAAACACGCCTTGCTTTTGCCGAAAAATAAGCAAATGGTGACTTTGGTGCATAAAGGCAACATCATGAAGTACACCGAAGGCGCTTTTCGTGATTGGGGTTATGAGTTAGTACAGAGCGAGTTTCGCAACGAGTGCGTCACCGAGCGGGAATCTTGGATTTTGAGCAATAAAGAGAAAAATTCTGAGATTTCCTTAGAAGAAAATGCCCGGATGATCGATCCTGGGTATGATAGTTTAACTGAAGAGAAGAAAGGGCAAATTGTCAAGGAAGTTGAAACAGTTCTTAATGAGATTTGGGAAAGTCACGGCAGCGGCAAGTGGAAAGATAAGGTGATGGTGAACGATCGCATTGCTGATAGTATTTTTCAACAAATCCAAACTCGACCAGATGAGTATTCGATTTTGGCGACAATGAACTTGAATGGCGATTATCTGTCTGATGCAGCAGCAGCGATCGTTGGGGGTTTGGGG